>JAODNF010000165.1 GCA_025464915.1 Frankiales bacterium
CCGGGACCGGAAGCGGCGCTCGCCCTGGTCGGTTCGGCTCGGCGGCTCGGGGTGCAGGCCAAGGCCCGTGAGGTCCGGGGCGTCGACCGTGTGGTCGTCCGCGACGGCGACGCGATCGCGGTCCTGCTGACCCGGCTGGGTGCGCACGAGGCCCTCATCGCCTGGGAGGACCGGCGCATGCGCCGCGAGGTCCGGGCGACGGCCAACCGGCTCGCCAACTTCGACGACGCCAACCTGCGCCGCTCCGCCCGCGCGGCGGTCGCCGCCGGCGCCCGGGTGCAGCGTGCGCTCGAGATCCTGGGGGAAGACGCCCCCGACCACCTGCTGTCCGCAGGGCGGCTGCGGATGGAGCACGCCAACGCCTCTCTCGAGGAGCTCGGTGCTCTCGCCGACCCGCCGATGACCAAGGACGCGGTCGCCGGCCGGATCCGGCGACTCCTCGCCATGGCCGACAAGCACGCGTCCGAGCTCGGCATCCCCGACACCGAGGCCGCGGTCACGGCCGAGATGCTTGCTCCCTGACGGGCCGCGGACCGCGCTCGTCGGGGACGCCCTCGACGGGCAGGTGCTTCGGGTCGCCGGGTGGCGCGTCTGCGGTGCCCTCGAGCTGCAGCCCTACGACGATCCGGGCGACGTCCCGTCGTACGCCTCGATGGACGAGCTCCTCACCGACGGGCTGGACGGCGTCGCGCTCTCGGGCGGCGACGCGCACCTCGCCGGGCACCTGCCCGACCTGGTCGCGGCCGGGCTGGCCGTGCTGCTCCCGACCGCGGCGCCCCTCGACCTCGAGCTGCTGAGGCTGACGCGGGACCTGGCCCCGGACGCTCTCGTGGCCGTCGGACTGGTGCAGCGCTGGGAGCCGTGGGCGCAGGTCACCGGCAGGGCGGCTGCGCTGGCGGGAGGCCCGGTCCTGCAGTGCACCGTGCGGGGCTGGCCGCGCGGGCAGTCGCATGCCGCGGAGCTGATCGACCTGACACGGCAGTGGTGCGGCGACGTCGTCGGCGTCGCGGCGCGCCCGGCCCGGCTCCCGGCGGACGAGCTCGCCCCGGGCGTCCCGGTGGCGTGGTCCCTGCTGCACGAGAGCGGGGCCACCACCCTCGTGAGCCACGAGGCCGCGCCGCCGGTCGTCCGGCTGTCGTTCGGCACCGCCCGCTGGGAGGCCGGCCCGCTGGGCGCCCGGTGGGTCGGTGGCGCGGAGGTCCCGTTGACGGCGCATCGGCTGCCTGCGCTCCTGCCGCCGGGCACGGCGCCCGGCCTGCTCTCCAGCGCGGTCTGGCTGAGGGAGGCGCTGACGGCCGACGACCTGCCCTCGCCCGCCCCCGCGGGGCTCGGTGACCTGCAGGCCGTCGCCCGGGCGCTGGCCGGGCTGCGCGGGTCGACCCGCGACGAACGGGCCGTCGAGCTCTGACCCCGTGGAGGCTCACGCACCCGGGGCCTCCTCAGGAAGACCTCGTGCACCCGCAGCGCGCGTGCTTCCTCATCGATGGGGAAGCACGTGTCAGCGGAGGGCGGCGAGGAGCTCCGCGGCGTTGCCGACCAGGTGCTCGATCGGCCGGTCCGGCCGGTGCGGGAGCCGGGTCGACACCGGCACGGTCGGTAGGCCGAGGGACGCCAGCACCCGGTCGGCCGTGGCCTGCCAGGCCGCGGGGGAGTCGAGGTCGTCCTCGTAGGACAGCTGCAGGTGCTCGACGCCGAGCAGGTCGGCCCGCTCCTGCAGGTTGCGGTCGGCGCGGGCACGCAGAGCAGGCAGCAGGGTCGCGGGGTCCACGTCGAAGACCGGCCGTGGGCGGCTCGCCAGCTCGTGCCGCAGGGTGTCGCGGCGCTGCACGTGCACGACCAGCCAGCTCCGGTGCGCGGCGACGTGCAGCCAGGACGACGCCTGCTGCCGGGCGAGCTGCGAGGGGTCGAGACGGAGGCCCACGTGCCGTCCGGGGCGCGACCAGCGGGCCCGGTCCAGGCCCTGGTGCGGCCGGCGGCTGCTGACGACGAGCTCGTCGCGTGCGACCGCGACCGTCGGGTGGTTGGCCAGCAGCGACCCGAGCAGCACGGTCCCGGCCCGCGGCTGCCCGAGGAGCAGGAACGGCCGGGGGAACATGGGTCCAGGGTTCGCCCCGTCGGTCCGGACTCCTGCCTGGACCGGAACGAAACCTGACCGTCGGGCGTGACCAGCCCCACAGACCCGGGCGGCGACCCCGGGCACGCCGCTGGGTAGCCTCGGTCCACTTCGACCGTGCTGCAACCGAGGAGCAACCCCGTGACCGTCCGCGTCGGCATCAACGGCTTCGGCCGCATCGGCCGCAACTTCTTCCGCGCCGTCCAGGCGAGCGGGGCTGACATCGAGATCGTCGCCGCCAACGACCTGGGTGACCTCAAGACGATGGCGCACCTGCTCAAGTACGACTCGATCCTCGGCCGCTACCCGGCCGACGTGAACGTGGTCGACGGTGGCATCTCGGTCGGCGACAAGACGATCAAGATCTTCGCGGAGCGCAACCCGGGCGACCTGAAGTGGGGCGACGTCGGTGCGGACGTCGTCGTCGAGTCGACCGGCTTCTTCACGGACGCCACCAAGGCCAAGGCCCACCTCGACGGCGGCGCCAAGAAGGTCATCATCTCCGCGCCGGCGTCCAACGAGGACGTCACGATCGTCATGGGCGTCAACCACGACCAGTACGACCCCGAGAAGCACACCGTCATCTCCAACGCGTCCTGCACGACGAACTGCCTCGGCCCGATGGCGAAGGCCATCAACGACGAGTTCGGCATCGTCAAGGGCCTGATGACCACGATCCACGCCTACACGCAGGACCAGAACCTGCAGGACGCGCCGCACGCCGACCTCCGGCGGGCCCGCGCAGCCGCGCTCAACCTGGTGCCGACCAGCACCGGCGCGGCGAAGGCGATCGGCCTCGTGCTCCCGGAGCTCAAGGGCAAGCTCGACGGGTACGCCGTCCGCGTGCCGATCCCGACGGGCTCGGCCACGGACCTCACGGTGGAGCTGTCCCGCGAGGCGAGCGCCGAGGAGATCAACGCGGCGGTGAAGGCCGCGGCCGAGGGCCCGATGAAGGGCTTCCTGAAGTACTCGACGGACCCGATCGTCTCCAGCGACATCGTCACCGACCCGGCGTCCTGCATCTTCGACGCCCCGCTCACCAAGGTGATCGGCAACCAGGCCAAGGTCGTCGGCTGGTACGACAACGAGTGGGGCTACTCCAACCGCCTCGCCGACCTCATCACCCTCGTGGGCAAGTCCCTCTAGTGCAGCTCGCAGAAGACCTGCAGGTCAAGGGAAAGCGTGTCCTCGTCCGGTCGGACCTCAACGTCCCGCTCGACGGCTCGACCATCACCGACGACGGCCGGATCCGGGCCTCGGTGCCCCTCATCCGCTCGCTCGTCGAGCAGGGCGCGAAGGTCGTCGTGACCGCCCACCTGGGCCGGCCGAAGGGCGTGCCGGAGGCGAAGTACTCCCTCGCCCCCGTCGCCCAGCGGCTCGAGGAGCTGCTCGGCCGCCCCGTCCGGCTGGCGCACGACGTGGTCGGCCCGGACGCGACGTCGTCCGTCGCCGAGCTCCGCGAGGGCGGGGTCGTGCTGCTCGAGAACGTCCGCTTCGAGGCCGCCGAGACGTCGAAGGACGACGCCGAGCGCGGTGCCTTCGCCGACAAGCTCGCCGCCTTCGCCGACCTCTACGTCGACGACGCCTTCGGCGCCGTCCACCGCAAGCACGCCAGCGTGTACGACGTGGCCCTGCGGCTCCCGCACGCGGCCGGGCCGCTCGTGGCAGCCGAGGTCGAGGTGCTCGAGCGGCTCGAGGTCGATCCCGAGCGGCCCTACGTCGTGGTGCTCGGCGGCTCGAAGGTCAGCGACAAGATC
>JAODNF010000085.1 GCA_025464915.1 Frankiales bacterium
GACCAGCCGGTCAAGGGCCGCGCGAACCGGCTCGCCGTCATGAAGCGGCTCACCGTGACGACCACGCCGTCGGTCCTGGGCGCCTGGCGCTGGTACAACTCCTACGAGGTCCACTACCACGCGGAGCACTACTGGACGTCGGGCCAGAAGATCACGGTCCGCGCCGACCTCTCCCTGCTGCACCTCGCGGGCACCACGACCTGGGGCTCGACGCACGCGGTGAGCTCGGCGTACACGATCGGCAAGGACTACGAGTCGCTGGTCGACATCACCAAGCACGTCATGCACGTCTACCTGGACCACAAGCTGATCCGGACCATCAAGGTGTCGACCGGCCGCGACCAGTACCCGACCAAGGGCGGCGTCCACATCGTCCTGACCCGCGAGAAGTCGCACACCTACAACTCCGGCACGGTCGGCATCCCGACCGACGGGCCCGGCGGCTACTACGAGAAGCTGCCCTGGTCGATGCGCATCTCCAACGGCGGCGCGTTCGTCCACGCCAACCCGCAGACCGTCGGCGTCCAGGGCCGGCGCAACGTCAGCCACGGCTGCGTCAACACCTCGGTCACCGACGCCGAGTGGTTCTACTACCACTCGCAGCTCGGCGACCCCGTCAACATCATCCACGCGGTCGTGAAGCCCGTGCTGTGGGACGCCGGCATGGCGGACTGGAACTACTCCTGGGCCACCTGGCAGCAGGGCAACCTCGACGGCTGAGCCGCCGGGACGTCAGGCGTTGGCGACCGCGACGATGCCGGTCGTGGTGCCGATCAGCGCCAGGGACCCTGACAGCGCGGGGGTCATGAACCGGGTCATTGTGCCCACTCCCAGCGACGCCCGTACGGCACCGTCGGACTCGTCGAGCGCGTACAGCACGCCGCCACCGGGGTCGGTGGTCCAGACCACGCCACCGCCGACGACGGGACTGCCGGTGACGTTCGATGCCGCCTTCCAGCCCAGCGTGACGCTGCTGCCCGAGACGGTGATCTTCCGGATCCCGTCGGTGCACGGCAGGTAGGCCGCCGTACCGTGCACGGCCGAGCCGCCGAACTGCTCGGCGCACGCGTTCTGGACGCTCGTGAGGGGGTGGCCGACGCCGCCCAGGTCGGTCCCGTCGAGCAGGTAGCCGGTCGAGGTCTTGCCCTGGGTCCAGATCTTGTTGCCGATGAGCGTCGCGCCCGAGCTGCCGAGGTCGGCATCGTCACGGTTGCCCTGGGCCCAGTCTGCCGGGGCGTAGTAGGAGTACCGCTGAGCCGTCACCGGGCTGACCCGGTGCACCGCGTTGCCGCCGTCCCAGGCGCCGCTGAACTCCGACCCGTTGCCGCTGACGACGTACACGCTGGTGTCCGAGCCCACCGCGGGCCCGCTGGGCTGCCACATGCCGGCCTCGGTGCCACGGCCGACCTTGTACGTCGTGACGGCGCCGCCGTTGATCGGCACCTCGAGCAGGTAGCCGTGGTACGGCCCGCAGTCACCGGCGTGGCCGCCGTAGGTCACCAGCACCCGACCGCGGGTGATGGACAGGGCGCCCCGCTGGTTCTCGTAGAGCATGCTCTGGCCCGGCACGTCCACGGACCGGCGGGTCTCGACGTGACCGGTCTGCACGTCCACCCCGATGAGCCAGTGCCGCAGCGTCGACCCGCTCCTGGTCGTGACGACGGCGTAGACGCGATGTGTCCCGAGGTCGTAGACCGGCGTGCCGGTGATGCCGAGCGGGTCGATGTTGCCGCAGGGCAGCTGGTTCAACGGCACCGGCGCGAGGTCGTGGTGCCGCCAGAGCAGCTTGCCACCGCGGGTGAAACCGAACAGCGAGTTGTTCTCGGTCGCCACGACGACGATGTGCTCGGCGACGAGCGGGCTCGCGTAGACCTGCCCGTCCAGCGCCACCGACCAGGCCTTCTTCAGCGTCCCAGGCGCCGGCGTCGTGCTGTTGTAGCCGCTGTGCGCGACGTCGTAGTGGTAGCGGTGCCACTCGACGTCCACCGTCGCCGCGCCCGCGGGGGACGCAGGTGCGAGGAACGTGGCGATCAGGGCCAGGACGGGCAGCAGTCGCCTCATGCCTCGACGCTACGTCGCCCTCAGTCAGAGCGCACCTCATGCCCGCGCCCTACTTGTGGCGCAGGACAGCGCGTCGGGCGCGGTACTCGTCCTCGTCGATCTCGCCGCGTGCGTACCGGTCCGCGAGCACCGACTCGCCCGAGGGCCCGCAGTGCCGGCGGCGCCGCCAGGGCCGGGTCGCGAGCAGCACGGCCAGGAAGATGGCGGGGACGAGGAACGGGAACGGCCACCCGTCGTGCGCGTAGGTGCAGGTCTCAGCGAGTGTCGTCATGCCCCCCAGCATCAGCACACGGAGCCCTCGTCGCGTCAGCCCGTGGAGGGCACCTGACGTACGCCTGCAGCGCCGCGCCTCCTCCAGGACAGCTACTCCTGCCGGAGCACCGTTCCCGCGGTTTCACTGATCTGACGCCGCGGAGGGGGGCAGATCAGTGAAACCGCGGGGGTCAGGGCTGGTAGGTGTCCAACCTGTTCCAGGCGACCCAGTAGCGGATCGCGAGGTTCAGGATCGGCCCGACGATGAGGATCGACACGCCCAGGGTGTCGTGGTCGTGCAGCACCAGCCAGGGCACCACGATCGTCCAGGGGACGCCGAGCGCGCCGACGGCGAGGACCTCGAGCTCGGCCCAGGGCGAGGTGGAGTCGAACGCCCAGATCATCCCGAGCAGCAGGGCGACGACCAGCAGGAGCTGGCCGACGACGCGGTCTACCGCGTGGAGAGCAGCAGCGTGGCCGGGTGCTGGGCGTCGTGGAAGATCAGGTTGCGGCCCGCTGCCGGCACCGGCTCGTGCGTCGGGGCGTCCCCGCTGGCGAACCACACCCGGAGCCTATGTCCCTTGGCGACGGTGAAGGCGGTGTCCCAGATGTCCAGCCGGTACTCGGTCTGGAGCCCGACGGTCACCGGTTCCTTGCGGTCGTCGGTGAGCCAGGGCGAGCCGGGTCGCGAG
>JAODNF010000127.1 GCA_025464915.1 Frankiales bacterium
CTGCAGTACTCCGGCGACATCGCCAAGGCCCTCGTGGCCGGCGCCGACACCGTGATGCTGGGCAGCCTGCTCGCCGGCGTCGAGGAGTCCCCGGGTGAGCTCGTCTTCACCAACGGCAAGCAGTTCAAGACCTACCGCGGCATGGGCAGCCTCGGCGCCATGTCGTCCCGCGGCGAGCAGAAGTCCTACTCCAAGGACCGCTACTCCCAGGCCGACGTCAACAGCGACGACAAGCTCATCGCCGAGGGCGTCGAGGGACAGGTGCCCTACCGAGGACCGCTCTCAGCCGTCGCCCACCAGCTCGTCGGGGGGCTGCGGCAGTCGATGTACTACGTCGGCGCAGCCACCATCCCGGAGCTGCAGGACAAGGGCCAGTTCGTGCGCATCACGGCTGCCGGTCTGAAGGAGTCGCACCCCCACGACATCCAGATGACCGTCGAGGCCCCCAACTACTCGGGGAACTAGATGGCTGACATCGAGATCGGCATCGGCAAGTCCGGTCGGCGCGCCTACGGCTTCGACGACATCGCGATCGTCCCGTCGCGGCGGACCCGCGACCCCGAGGACGTCAGCCTGGCGTGGGAGATCGACGCCTACCGCTTCGAGCTGCCGCTCATGGCGAGCCCGATGGACGGCGTTGTCAGCCCCGACACCGCGGTCGCGCTCGGCGAGCTCGGTGGGCTCGGCGTCCTCGACCTGGAAGGCGTCTGGACGCGGTACGACGACCCGGAACCCCTCCTCCTGGAGATCTCCGAGCTGCCGGCCGAGCGGGCCGTCGACCGGATGCGGGAGATCTACGCCGAGCCGATCAAGGCCGACCTCATCAGCGCCCGGGTCAAGCAGATCCGGGACTCCGGGGTCACGGTCGCCGCCAGCCTCACCCCGCAGCGCACCGTCCAGTTCGCGCAGACCGTCATCGACGCCGGCGTCGACCTGTTCGTCATCCAGGGCACCGTTGTCTCCGCCGAGCACGTGTCGAGCCGCAGCGAGCCGCTGAACCTCAAGCGCTTCATCGCCGAGCTCGACGTCCCGGTCATCGTCGGCGGCTGCGCGACCTACCAGTCGGCACTGCACCTGATGAGGACCGGTGCGGCCGGCATCCTCGTCGGCGTCGGACCGGGCCAGGCCAACACGACCCGCGCCATCCTCGGGCTCGGCGTGCCGATGGCGACCTCGATCGCCGACGCCGCGGGTGCCCGCCGCGACTACCTCGACGAGTCGGGTGGCCGCTACGTCCACGTCATCGCCGACGGCGGCATGCGCACCGGTGGCGACGTCGCCAAGGCGATCGCCATGGGCGCCGACGCCGTGATGATGGGCAGCGGGCTCGCCCGGGCGGCCGAGGCCCCCGGCCGCGGCTACCACTGGGGTCATGCGAGCCACCACCCGGTGCTGCCCCGCGGCACCCGCGTCCGCACCGAGCCCGTCGGCACGCTCGAGGAGATCCTCGTCGGCCCGGCCAACACCGACGACGGCGCGACCAACATCTTCGGCAGCCTGCGCCGGACGATGGCGATGACCGGCTACAGCTCGATCAAGGAGTTCCAGAAGGTCGAGGTCATGGTCGCCCCGGCGCTCCAGACCGAGGGCAAGGACCTCCAGCGCGCCCAGGGTCTCGGCACCTTCTCGCGCTGACCCCTGTCGGCTCGCCGACACCTCCCTGTCGCCGGGCACGATCGTGTGCCGGAACGACGTCGGGAGCGTGGCGGGGGCGACGCTCCCATGGCGGGACGTCGGCCGGGGGGCCACGCCTGCCACCTCGGGGGCGCCGCACCAGAGCTTGGGTGCGGCGCTCCCGGCGGTTCTGCAGTGGCGCCGGCTCAGTCCGTTGGGAGCGCGCGCAGCTCGATGACCCCGCCCCACGCCATCGGGTGCCCAGCGGCGACCTCGATCGCGTGCTCCATGTCGCGGCACTCGAGGACGTCGAAGCCGGCGAGCACCTCCTTGGTCTCGAGGAACGGGCCGTCGGTGACGATCCGCTTCGCGTCCCGGACGCGCACGACCTTGGCCGCACGGGCAGGGGCCACCCGGTCGCCGACCACCCTGACGCCGCTGGCGTCGTGGGTGCTCACCCACTCCTCGACGTCGGGGACACCCTCCTGGGGCGCAACGGGCTCGCGGTCGACGCAGACGAGCATGAGGAACTGCACGGTGGTGCCTCCAAGGTGTCGGGTTCTCACCCCTACGACGAACTGCCCCCGGCCGGGATCGACATGTGCACGCGCCAACCCGGCGCGTCCGCGAACCCGAGCCCGCGGTAGACGCCGTGTCCCAGGTCGCTCGGGTTGAGGAACGCCAGGTCGCAACCGCGGCGGACCCCCTCGTGCAGGACGGCCAGCGTCACCGCCCGCCCCAGGCCCCTTCCCCGGTGCGACGACAGGGTGCCCACCCCGTAGACCGCGGCGACGCCCTCGGCGACGACCAGCGTCGCGGTCGACACCGGCCCGCCGTCGTACGCCGTGACGAGCCCGCAGACCGGGTTGCGCAGCTTGGGGAGGACGAAGTCGCCGGTCAGGTCGTCCTCGAACACGGACTGCTGCACGGCAACCGCCCCGTCGCCGTCGTCCCACCACAGCTCGAGCTCGGGCGGCGCCGGCAGGCCGTCCAGGTCCCGGAGCATCACGCGCTGGGTGGTGATCTGGGCCGTGCCTGGGTCGAAGGGCTCGTCCTCGGGGACGAGCACCGCCCACGGCATGCCGCGGGCCGCGAACCAGGTCGCGGCCGCATCGAGGTCCGGGTCCGATCCGGTGACGTGAGCCCCGTTCCACTGCCGCACGGGGATGCCGGTCGTGTGGACCGCGACGTCGCGCAGCTGCGCCCACTCGCCCGCCGGTCGGGAGCCCACGTCCGCCCGCCAGGCGGCGACCTGCGCAGCCCTCTGGCGTGCGAGCTGCTCCATGACAGCACATGATGGACCCATGCCCACTGCCACCTGGAACGGACACGTCATCGCCGAGAGCGACTACACCGTCGTCGTCGAGAACAACCACTCCTTCCCGCTGACGTCGGTGAGGGAGGAGCTAG
>JAODNF010000160.1 GCA_025464915.1 Frankiales bacterium
CGGCCGAGGTGCACCCGTTCTACGTGGGCACCCAGGCGCACCCGGAGTTCCGCTCCCGTCCCACCCGGGCGCATCCGCTGTTCGCTGCGCTCGTCGCCGCCGCGGCCGACCGCAACGACGCCACCCGGCTGCCGCTCTAGGGCCTTCCCGCACCTCCCTGGCGCGACGGGCCTCGACTCGGTACCTTGCGCCACATGGAACCGGGCAGTACACGCATCTCGCAGCTGCGCCGCGGCGTGCTCGAGCACTGCGTCCTCGCCCTGTTGTCGGAGGAGCCCCTCTACGGCTTCGACCTGGTACGGCGGCTCGGTGACGTCGACGGGTTGGTGACCAGTGAAGGGACCATCTACCCGCTGCTGTCGCGCTTGCGCCGCGACGGCTGGGTCACGACCACGTGGCAGGAGTCCGAGTCGGGCCCGCCACGGCGCTACTACGCACTCACCACCGAAGGCAGGCGCGTCCTGCGCGCCTTCGCCGAGGAGTGGGTGAGGTTCCGCGACTCGGTGGACCTGCTGCTGCTGAAGGGGACGACATGATGACCCAGCCCGACGACGCACTCGTGGACGACTACCTCGGGAGGCTGGCCGCGGCGGCGTGGCCCCTGCCGCCCGACCGCCAGGCGGACCTGGTCGACGGCATCCGCGAGCACATCGCCGAGGCCAGGGCCGCAGGCGCCGCGGACGAGGCGTCCATCCGCGGCGTGCTCGAGCGCCTGGGACGTCCTGAGGACATCGCGGAGGCGGCGGCTCGCGAGGGCGGAGCGGCCATCCCGCCGTACCCGCTGCTCGTGCAACGGCCGAGTCTGGCTCACGAGACCTGGACGGTGTGCCTGCTGACGGTCGGCAACCTCGTGCTGCCCGTCATCAGCTGGCTGGCGGGGGCTGTGCTCCTGGTGGCCGGCAAGCGCTGGCGCTGGTGGGAGAAGCTGCTCGGTCTGCTCGTCGTCCCGGGCGGCCCCGTCGGAGCGCTGCTGGCGTTCTCGCTGTTCTACTCTGCCGACGACGTCCAGCACTGCACGGTCACGGGCAACGAGACGGTGTGCACCGGTACGACCCACCTGGTGCGCTACGGCGGCGGCGTGTTAGCGGGCGCCTTCGTGCTCCTCGCGCCGCTGGCGGTGTCGTTCTTCCTGTACCGGCGGGCCAAGGCGCGCGCGGCCGTGGAACCCCCGTACCGCAGCCTCGGCTGAGGGTGCCGCCCGATCTGGCAGGCTGGCGCGGTGCACGACTACGACGTACGGGAGTCCGAGACCGTCTTTCGCGGAAGGGTGATCTCCCTGCGGCGGGACGTGGTCGCCATGCCGGGCAAGACCACCTCCCAGCGTGACGTCGTCGTGCACCCCGGCGCTGTCGGCGTCGTGGCACTGCGCGGTGAGGAGGTGCTCCTGGTCAACCAGTACCGCCACCCTGTTCAGCGCCGGCTCGACGAGCTGCCCGCAGGTCTGCTCGACGTGGAGGGGGAGCCCGGGCTGCAGTGTGGGCAGCGCGAGCTGATGGAGGAGGCGGGGTACGCCGCCGACACCTGGCACGTGCTCGTCGACATCCTGACCAGTCCGGGGATGACGGACGAGTCGATCCGGATCTTCCTGGCGCGCGACCTGCGGGAGGTGGAGCGGGACGTGCAGGAGCACGAGGAGCTCGAGATGACCACCCGCTGGGCCTCGCTGGACCAGGTCGTGGCCGCGGCGCTGGCGGGGGAGCTCGAGAACGGGGCGTGCGTCGCCGGGGTGCTCGCGGCTTTCGCGGCGGTGCAGCGCGGTTTCTCCGGCCTGCGTCCGCCGGATGCCCCGTGGCGGGCACGTCCGACGCACTAGTCTCGGTGCGCCGGTCACCCTCCGGTGCGCACTCTCGGCGCCGGGTCCTGACCGGGCCTGGCCCGGTCGATGACAGGAGCACGGACGTGAAGGTCGGCATCCCCCGCGAGGTCAAGAACCACGAGTACCGGGTCGCGATCACCCCGGCCGGTGTGCACGAGATGGTGACGCACGGTCACGAGGTCTTCGTCGAGAAAGAGGCCGGGGTCGGCTCGTCCATCACGGACGACGAGTTCGTCGCCGCCGGCGCGCAGATCCTCGGCGCAGCCGACGATGTCTGGGGGACCGCCGACCTGGTCCTGAAGGTCAAGGAGCCCATCGCGGAGGAGTACCACCGCATGCGGGCAGACCAGGTGCTGTTCACCTACCTCCACCTCGCAGCGTCCCGCCCCTGCACGGACGCGCTGCTCGCGTCCGGCACCACCGGCGTCGCCTACGAGACCGTGCAGCTCGCGGACAAGTCCCTTCCGCTGCTCGCCCCGATGTCCGAGGTGGCCGGCCGGATGGCTCCGCAGGTCGGTGCCCACTGCCTCGAGCGCGCAGCCGGCGGCCGTGGCGTGCTGATGGGCGGCGTCTCCGGCGTCTACGCGGCCAAGGTCGTCGTCCTCGGTGGGGGCGTCTCAGGCCTGAACGCCGCAGCGATCGCCCTCGGCATGCAGGCCGAGGTGCTGCTCCTGGACAAGAACATCGGCAAGCTGCGCGAGGTCGACCGGATCTACCAGGGCCACATGCAGACGGTCGCGTCGAACACCTACGAGATCGAGCGGGCCTGCCTCGACGCCGACCTGGTCATCGGGGCGGTCCTCGTGCCCGGCGCGAAGGCCCCCGTGCTGATCACGGACGAGCTGGTCGCGGCCATGAAGCCGGGCTCGGTGCTCGTCGACATCTCCGTCGACCAGGGCGGCTGCTTCGAGTCGACCCGGCCCACCACGCACGCCGACCCGACCTACGAGGTGAACGGCTCGCTGTTCTACTGCGTGGCCAACATGCCCGGTGCGGTGCCGAACACGTCCACGTACGCGCTCACCAACGTGACGCTGCCGTACGCGGTCGAGATCGCCGACAAGGGCATCAAGGGTGCGTGCGCGTCTGACCCGTCGCTGGCGCTCGGCGTCAACACGGTCGGAGGCCAGATCACCTACGCCCCGGTCGGCGAGGCGCACGGCCTGCCCTCGGTGCCGCTGACGTCGGTCCTGTAGGAGAGCCGTCCCCTGAGCACGCTGTCCCGCGCGGTCCAGACCTACCTGGACCACCTCGCCGTCGAGCGCGGGCTGGCTGCCAACACGCTGCTGTCCTACCAGCGCGACCTGCGGCGATACCTGGAGTTCCTCGCCACCGCGGGGGTGACGGCCGTGGCCGACGTGCGGGAGACGCACGTCTCGGACTTCCTCGCCGCGCTCCGGGCCGGGACCGACGAGCACCCGCCGCTGTCGGCCACCTCCGCGGGGCGGGCCGTCGTGGCGGTACGAGGGTTCCACCGCTTCGCGCTCCGCGAGGGACTCACGAGGGTGGACCCGGCGGCCGAGGTGCGACCGCCTCAACCTCCCCGCCTGCTGCCGAAGGCGATCTCGGTCGCCGAGGTGACTGCGCTGCTGGCGGCGGCCGGCACGGGGGACACGCCGCTGTCCCTGCGGGACGTCGCCCTGCTCGAGCTGCTCTACGGCACCGGCGCCCGGATCTCGGAGGTCGTCGGCCTCTCCGTGGACGACATCCAGCGCGGGGACGGCCTGGTCCGACTCGCGGGGAAGGGCGGGAAGCAGCGCGTGGTGCCCGTCGGGTCGTTCGCGGCGGCGGCCGCAGCCGCCTACCTCGTGCGTGGGAGGCCTTCGTTGGCCGCCAAGGGCCGAGGAACGCCGGCGCTCTTCCTGAACGCGCGCGGAGGATCGCTCTCTCGACAGAGCGCGTGGGCCGTCTTGCGGGCTGCGGCGGACCGGGCCGGTCTGAGCGCCAAGGTCTCACCACACACGCTCCGGCACTCGTTCGCCACCCACCTGCTCGACGGAGGCGCCGACGTGCGCGTCGTGCAGGAGCTGCTCGGCCACGCGTCGGTGACGACGACCCAGATCTACACGCTGGTCACGGTCGACCGGCTGCGCGAGGTCTACGCAGGTGCCCATCCGCGCGCGCTCGCCTGATCCACCGTCTCGAGCCCGCTCTCCACAGGTTGTCCCCGGCTGTGCGGCAAGTTGTCCACATGCACTTCGGCGTGTCGTCCCCAGTTGCGCCGCATCCGTTGTAATAGGCCCCGTCTGGCACGTAGAGTCCCGCGCATCGTCAAGGCGAGATGTCGGGACGGCGTGAAGTCAGCAGAGAGGTTCGGCCACTTGTGAGTATGTCGACAAAGCCCGTTCTGGAGCCGGGCATGATCGGCCCGACCGGACGGCCGCTGCCCTACCTGCCCGACCCGATGCCACTGGAGCGGCACGGGCCGGCGCGCGTCATCGCCATGTGCAACCAGAAGGGCGGCGTCGGGAAGACCACGTCGACCATCAACCTCGGAGCGGCCCTGGCCGAGTACGGCCGGCGCGTGCTGCTCGTCGACCTCGACCCACAGGGTGCCCTCGGCGTCGGACTCGGGGTCAATCCGCTGCAGCTCGACCGCACTGTCTACAACCTGCTGATGGAGCGCGACGTCACGGTCGACGACGTCATGCTCAAGACCAACGTCCCCGGCATGGACCTGCTGCCCAGCAACATCGACCTGTCGGCGGCCGAGGTTCAGCTCGTCAACGAGGTCGCCCGCGAGCAGTCGCTGCTGCGCGCGCTCGCGCCGGTCCTCGACGACTACGACGTCATCCTGTTCGACTGCCAGCCCTCGCTGGGCCTGCTCACGGTCAACGCGCTGACCGCAGCGCACAGCGTGATCATCCCGCTCGAGTGCGAGTTCTTCGCCCTTCGCGGAGTGGCTCTCCTCATCCAGACCATTGAGAAGATTCAAGAAAGACTCAACCCTCAACTGGAGCTTGAGGGAATTCTTGCGACGATGTACGACGCTCGTACCTTGCATGGGCGCGAAGTTCTCGCTCGCGTGGTCGAGGCGTTCGGCGACCGCGTCTTCCACACCGTCATCAACCGCACCGTCCGGTTCCCGGAGACGACCGTCGCGGGGGAGCCCATCACCTCGTACGCGTCCTCGTCCACCGGCGCCGCCGCCTACCGCGACCTCGCCAAGGAGGTGCTCAACCGATGAGCCGCCGCATCGCCCTTCCCGGGGCCGACGAGCTGTTCCGCTCCACGGGGGACAACCCCCGGCCCGCTCCCGAGGAGCCGGCACGACCGGCCGCGCTCAGCGTGGCCACCTCGGTCGGTCCCGCCGCCCTGCCTGTTCTGGAGGCTCCGGCTGACTCCGACGCGGATCACGACGGGCTCGACGAGGCGTCGAGCGCGGTCCGGCCGACGACGCGCCGCCGGCCGCGTGCGCTCGCGGAGCGCCGCCCGAGCGGTCGGGAGAACCACGACGAGAAGATCACCGTCTACCTGTCACAGGACGAGCTGATGGACCTCGAGCACGCCCGCCTCGGGCTGCGCGGGGACCACGGGTTGCCCGTGGACCGGGGGCGTGTGGTGCGGGAGGCCCTGGCCGTCGTCCTCGCGGACTTCGAGGCCAAGGGGGAGGCCAGCATCCTGGTGCGCCGGCTCCGGGGCCGCTGAGGTGCTCTACGCCCTCAGGTACCCACCGAGCCTGCTCGTCCTCCTGTCCTCGTACGTGATCGGCCTGACGCTGCACGGCTGGGTCCAGGCGCTCGTCGCGGAGCGCTTGGGGGATCATTCGGTGAGACACCAGAACCGGCTGCAGTTCAACCCTCGATGGCACATCGATCCTTTTGGTGCCGTCGCGGGCCTTATCGGGGGCCTCGGCTGGGCGGCCCCCGTCGAGCTGCCGGGTCGCCGCGACCGGCGCCGGGCCATCCTGGTGGCCCTCTCGGGGCCCGCGGTCAACATCCTGCTCGGTGTAGGGCTGCTGCTGCTGTGGCGCGCCACCCAGACGGGCGCGTCCACGCTCCTGGCCAGCGTCTTCGCGAGCAGCGACGGCGGCGCCGCGTACTTCCTGCAGCGAGGTGTTCCCTTCACGCAGGACGCGCTGGGCCTGTCCATCCTGCTCGCGGGTGCGTCGCAGCTCTACCTCGGCGTGCTCAGCCTGGTCCCGATCCCGCCCCTCGACGGTGGACGGCTGCTGTTCGCGCTCTGCCCGCAGACGCTGGGCTGGCAGCGCGCCCGGCACTACCTCGTGGAGCAGAACATCGGCGTTGCCGTGCTGCTGGCCCTGCTGCTGATCACGCTGGGTGGCGGGCGCCTCCTCGCGCAGCTGCTCGACACGGTGCTCGCACCGCTCATGAAGGTGCTCCTCGGTGTCTGACCAGCCGCTGTCCGGGCAACCCGTCGCGCCGAAGCAGGTGGCCTCTCAGCCGGGCGGCCCTGAGCAGACGGCGGACCCGGTCGCACCTCAGTCGCCCGCGGACGACCGGAGTGACGGCGAGCCCGCGGCGACGCCGTCTCCCGCTGAGCTTGCCGGTGACGCGTTCCAGGTGCGGCTGGACGTCTTCGAGGGCCCCTTCGACCTGCTGCTGGGGCTCATCAGCAAGCACCAGCTCGACGTCACCGAGGTCGCGCTCTCGAAGGTCACCGACGACTTCATCGCGCACATCCGTGCGCTCGGGCCCGGCTGGGACCTCGGGCAGGCCACGGAGTTCCTCGTGGTCGCGGCGACCCTGCTCGATCTCAAGGCCGCCAGGTTGCTGCCGGGCGCTGAGGTCGAGGACGAGGAGGACCTGGCGCTGCTCGAGGCCCGTGACCTGCTGTTCGCACGCCTGCTCCAGTACCGCGCGTACAAGCAGGCGGCGACGCACCTCGCAGGCCTGAGGGCCGACGAGTCCCGCCGGTACCCGCGGGAGGTGTCCCTCGAGCCGCGCTACGCCGGCCTGCTGCCGGAGGTCCTGCTGGGCCTCGGGCCGCTGGAGTTCGCCGCGATGGCGGCCAAGGCGCTCACCCCGCGTGCCGAGGAGCTCGTCGCGGTCGATCACGTGCACGGTGGCACCGTCTCCGTGCGCGAGCAGACCGCCCTCATGCACGAGCGGCTCCGGCGCTCCGGTGGAGCGAGCTTCCGGCACCTGACGGCCGACTGCTCGGGCACGCTCGAGGTGGTCGCGCGCTTCCTGGGACTGCTGGAGCTCTACCGCGAGGGCCTGGTCGCCTTCGAGCAGGCCGAGGCGCTAGGGGAGCTCCGCATCCGCTGGACCGGGCCGACGGGCGAGCTCTCCGAGGACGACGAGCCCAGCGCGGCGAGTGCTGCGGGCGCCGAGTGGGACGAGCCCGTCAGGCTCGACCAGGACGGCTCGGGCGAGGCGGAGGGGGCACCGCAGACCATCGTGCTGCCGGACGTGCCCGACACTGGTGGGGCGACGCCGTCGGGCGTTGCAGCTCGGGATGACAACGAGGCGCCCGAGACGGACGAGGAGGACCCGATCCAGTGAGCGACGACCCGCTGCGCTCCGAGGAGCTTCCGGAGCCCGTCGCTGCGCCTGAGGGCACTGCCCAGGTACCGGGCGAGGTCCCGGGGGATGGTTCGCTCGTGAACGGTGCCGCTGACGAGGCAGACGTGGAGCGCCCGGCGAAGGCGCCCTCATCGAGCCTTCCCGAGGACCTGCCGCCGCTGCCGGCCGCGCTCGAGGCGGTGCTCCTCGTGACGGACGAGCCGGTGCCCGCCGTCACGCTGGCGCAGGTCGTCGAGCGTCCGACGGGTGAGGTCGAGGAGGTCCTGACCGAGCTCGCCCGCGGCTACGAGGAGCAGGGGCGCGGGTTCGAGCTGCGTCAGGTCGCCGGTGGCTGGCGGCTCTACACGCGCGCCGACTGCGCCCCCTACGTCGAGCGCTTCGTCCTCGACGGCCAGCAGGCGCGCCTCACCCAGGCCGCCCTGGAGACGCTCTCGGTGATCGCCTACCGCCAGCCGGTGACGCGCCAGCGCGTGAGCGCCGTCCGCGGTGTCAACGTGGACGGAGTCGTGCGGACGCTGGTCGCTCGCGGCCTCATCGCCGAGGCCGGCCAGGACGAGGACACGGGTGCGACCCAGTATCGGACGACGACCTACCTCCTGGAGCGCCTCGGTCTCCAGTCCCTGGACCAACTTCCCTCTCTGGCTCCGCTCCTTCCCGAGTTGGATGACCTCACCTCTGACTCAACCTCGATCTGAGATGCAGACATGAATGACGACGGCGTTCGCCTTCAGAAGGTGCTGGCCGCAGCCGGCGTGGGATCTCGCAGGGCCTGCGAGGAGCTGATCGCCGAAGGGCGCGTCTCCGTCGACGGCGAGGTGGTGCAGGAGCAGGGCCGCCGCGTCGATCCGGAGACCGTCGTCGTCCACGTCGACGGCATGCGGGTGACGACCGCCGCCAACCGCCTCTACCTGGCGCTGAACAAGCCGAAGGGGATGGTCTCGGCGATGTCCGATCCCGAGGGCCGGCCGACCGTGGGAGACCTCGTCGCGGATCGCAAGGACCGGCTGTTCCACGTCGGGCGCCTCGACGCCGACACCGAGGGCCTGCTTCTCCTCACGAACGACGGTGAGCTCGCCCACCGCCTGTCGCACCCCTCGTTCAAGGTGCCCAAGACCTACCTGGCACAGGTCATCGGGCCCATCCAGCGCGACGTCGGCAAGCGCCTTCGCGCTGGTGTCCTGCTCGAGGACGGCCCCGTGAAGGTGGACAGCTTCCGCCTCATCGACAGCGCTGCCAACAAGGTTCTGGTGGAGGTCGTGCTGCACGAGGGCCGCAAGCACGTCGTCCGGCGGCTCCTTGCCGAGGTGGGGCACCCCGTCCAGTCGCTCGTGCGGACTGCCGTCGGCCCTGTCCAGCTCGGGTCGCACCGGTCCGGCAAGCTGCGCTCGCTAACCCCCCAGGAGATCGCCGCCCTGCACGCCCTCGTCGGCCTGTAGACGACCCGGCGCCGTTGCTGGCGTTTGCGGCTCTGAGGGCGTCTCTCGCAAGATCACGGCAGGCTGGTCACGCCATCGCCGTGGCGCCCTGGCCGCTGCCCGACTTCCCACGACCGTCCCTTATCGGCTCTGACCGGCACGCGGACCTCCCAATCGCTGTGCGCCGGGTGTCCGAGCGACGACGGCGCTGTCGTCCTTGACGTTGCCCTCTGCCGTCCGGCCGCCGGGCTTGTCGGCGCATCACGCAAGCGAGCGGGTCAGCGGCCCCCGTCGAAGGTCGGCGGGGGACGGCCGCCGCACCCCGAAGGCTGCCCATCGGCGACCCCCAGCCAGCGCCGGGCGGCCGTGCGGACGCTCCCTCGCTGCGGTCTCGCCCGGCTGGGCAGCGTCGGGTCGGCTGGGCACCGTCGCTTGTCCACCCGGCGGTCGAGGCGATGACATCACAACGCGTCTTGCGGTCGAGTCGCGTTAGCCCCGTATCGAGATTACTGTAAAGCAGGTAGTCGATGTGTCGCTGAGTCGATAAACCATTGATAGATGCCCTGCGCCTTGGCGGTCACCTTAGCGCGCTCCTACGATCCGCGAGTCCCTCAAGGCGGCCTGCGGCAAGTCGACTAAAAGACAATCGCCGCGTGACGATCAGCTCTGCTAAAGAGGCACAAGCCAAGGAATTTATTAGTCGATATAACGCGGTAACGGCAGATCCATGGATCGGCTATACGAGAAAGAGCTTCTGAGACACAGCGCTTCAGTGCTTTCACGCTCTGCCGTCAGGTGGATAGGGTGACTGTTCGAGCAGGAGCAGACAAGGACGTGGGCAAGGTGAAGGTGCACGTGTCGCGGTCGACCGCACCGACCGGGCACTCCCATCACGAGGACGACACGTGCGACGTGCAGCCCCGCCCCGGCGCTCTGCTCGCACGCGCGGTGCGGCTCCGCCTCCGGACGTCGAGCGAGGTCACACGGCCGCCGGGCAGCGCCCTGCAGCGCGCGACCGCCCTCCCGTCCGCGGGCCTCGCCGGGAACGCGACAGGCTGTTCCGGCGACCACTCAGGCGCTCCGGTCGCCGTCGCGCTGCTGCGCAGGCGTCGGGGGGCAGACGCTGCATGCGCCGCCGCAGCTCCCGGCCCGGCGCGTTCCCACAGTGCCGGCTCGTGCGGATGGCGCCTCGGGCAGGGCTCATGACGTCGGCACTGGTGGTGGGCTGTGGGCTCATCGGCGCCAGCGTCGGCATGGCCCTGCGGGACGCAGGCTGGGACGTGTTCCTGGAGGACGAGGACCCCGCGGCGGTCGGCACAGCTGTGCGTCGGCGCGCCGGGCAGCCATGGGAGAACGGCGTTCGTACCGAGATCGCTGTGATCGCCGTCCCACCGCGCCTGACAGCAGCTGTGCTGTTCGCTACTCAAACCCGCAACGTCGCTCAGACGTACACACACGTAGCCTCAGTGCAGTCTCACGTTCAGCGTGAGGTCGAGGGCTTGAGCACAGACTTGTCGACGATCGTCGGCGGCCACCCACTGGCCGGCCGCGAGTTGTCCGGGCCCGCTGCGGCGACGGCGGACCTGTTCGCCGGCCGTCCCTGGGCGATCTGTGCCGGTCCGCAGACCGGCGGACAAGCCGTCACAGCGCTGCGCGGTCTCGTCGCGGCCGTGGGGGCGGACGCCGTCGCGCTCACCGCAGCCGCCCACGACGCGGCAGTAGCCGTGCTCAGCCACCTGCCGCAGGTCACTGCCAGCGCCCTGGCGGCGGGCCTGGTCGGCGCCGGACTGCAGGCAGACGAGCTGCGCCTCGCCGGACCTGGTCTGGTCGACACCACGCGCCTCGCCGCCAGCGACGCGGCGCTCTGGGAGCAGATCCTCGAGCTGAACGCCCCGCACGTCGCTCCTGTGCTGACGGACCTAGCGGCCCGGCTGACCTCGGCCGCGGCGGCCTTGACCAGCCTGAGCGACGAACCGTCACCGCCTCAGGCGGCGGCCGCCGTCGCGGCCGTGCGTGACCTGCTGCGCACCGGCAACGCTGGACGGGCCCTGGTGCCGGTCAAGCGCGGCGTCCGGTCCGAGGCCTTCGCGCCCGTCCGCGTGACTGTGCGCGACGAGCCGGGTCGGCTGGCTGCACTGCTGACGGACGCCGGTCTCGCCGGCGTCAACGTGGAGGACGTGCACGTCGAGCACATCCCTGGTCGCCCCACCGGCGTCATCGAGCTGGCGGTGGAAGTCGGTGACGTGATCGTGCTGACGGACGCGCTGCGGGCCGCCGGCTGGAGCGTGGCCGACCCCGACTGAAGGCCTTGTCGCGTTAACGTCTTATCGACATTGCGACCTGGTGGTTTCCCCACTGGCGGGTGGACAAGTCGACTTAGCGCAGCGAGCAGACGGGTGCTCCGGCTCTGGCGACCCGTTGCGGGGCCCTCGGCGGGCGGCCACGCCGACTACGCTCACCAGGTCGCACGGCGCGGCGTCGGCGGACTCGGGTCCGCCCCAGATGGGCACAGTCGGGGAGCGGGGCGTGGCAGCGTCGCAGCAGCAGTCGCAGGGCGATCCGCCCCGCGTCGGCAACGTGCCTGCTCCTGGCACTGCCGCGCCGTCCGTCGACGAGCTCGTGCGGGTCGTCGCGCTGGACGGTCCGGCCGGTAGCGGGAAGAGCACCGTCGCCCGGCTCACCGCGGAGCGCCTCGGCTGGCGGTTCGTCGACACGGGGGCGACCTACCGGGCCGTCGCTCTGGCGGTCCTGAGGGCCGGGGCCGATCCCGAGGACGCCGAGGCGTGCACCCGGGCGGCGCAGGCCGCCGACATCGAGCTGCGGACCGACCCGACGGGGACGGGTGTGCTGCTGAACGGCGTTGACGTGTCCCGCGACATCCGCACCCCTGAGGTGACGGCTGCGGTCAGCGCGGTCAGCTCGCACCCCGGCGTGCGAGCTGTCCTCATCCAGCTCCAGCGTCGCGCCATGGGCACTGCGGGCGCCGTGGTCGAGGGCCGGGACATCGCCACAGTCGTCGCTCCGCAGGCGGCGGTGAAGGTCTACCTCGATGCGCGACCGGAGGTGCGGGCCGCCCGTCGCGCCGGTGAGCAGGCTCCGCGCGTCGTAGGTCTCGGCCCCGCGCTGGAAAGCACCAGGGACGCGCTCCTGGCGCGTGATGAGCGCGACAACCAGACGAATCGGCTCGCGCCGTCTGGAGGTGCACTGCACCTCGACACGTCTGACCTCTCTCTCGAACAGGTCGTCGCCGCGGTCGCGCAGCTCGCCGTGGACGCGGGGCTCGCCACGGTGTGCGGATGACGACGGCAGCACCCCTTCCGCCCGAGGATGCCCAGCGCGGCGGTGCGAGACCTGCAGGCGCCGCGCACGACACCCCCGCCGCCGTGTGGCGGACGGCCACGGGCAGCCCGAAGCCGTGGCTTGTTCAGCTGCTGAGGCCGTTCGGGCGCACGATGTTCAGGACGGCCTTCCGGATGCGCGTCATCGGGCTCGAGCACGTGCCGTCGAGCGGTGCCGTGCTGCTGGCCGGCAACCACACCGGCTTCCTGGACGGTCCCCTGGTCTGGGCGTACAGCCCGAGACCAGCGACCTTCCTGGCCAAGTCGGAGCTGTTCGTCGGCCCGCTCGCCCGGGCGCTCGGCTGGCTGGGCCAGGTGCCCGTCCACCGCGGCCGGCCCGACCGCACCGCTCTGCGCACCGCCCTCGGCGTGCTCGAGCGCCGGCAGCCGATGGGCGTGTTCCCGGAGGGCACCCGTGGCGCGGGCGTGCTCGAAGAGGTCTCCGACGGCCTGGCCTGGCTGGCCCTGCGCAGTCAGGCGCCGGTGGTCCCGATCGCCGTCCTGGGCACGGCCGAGGCCATGCCGAAGGGGAGTCGTCCGCAGCTGCGCGCGCCCGTGACTCTCGTCTTCGGCCCTGCCATCACCCTCACGACCACAGGTGACCCGCGCGTGCGGCGTACCGTGAGGGCGGCCGCGGAGGAGCTCCGGGTCGCCCTGCTCACCCATCTCGAGGCCCACTCCGGCGCACCCGCCGACGGGTCGACTGCTGCACAGGAGAACGACGCGTGAGCGACCCCCGTCAGAACCCGGACCAGCCCGTGCTGGCCGTCGTGGGACGCCCTAACGTCGGTAAGTCGACACTGGTGAACCGCATCATCGGCCGTCGGGAGGCCGTCGTCGAGGACGTACCCGGTGTGACCCGGGACCGCGTCGCCTACGACGCCGTCTGGCGTGGCCGGCGGTTCACCGTCGTCGACACCGGCGGCTGGGACCCGGATGCCGTCGGCCTGCAGGTCGCCGTCGCCGCCCAGGCCGAGATCGCCGTCGCGGCGGCTGATGCCGTGATGTTCGTCGTCGACAACACCGTCGGTCCGACGGACGCCGATGAGGCCGTCATCAAGGTGCTGCGGAAGTCCAAGAAGCCGGTTGTCCTCGCGGCGAACAAGGTGGACGACGAGCGTGGCGAGGCCGATGCGGCGTACCTCTGGAGCCTGGGGCTCGGCGAGCCGTACGTCGTCAGCGCCCTGCACGGCCGGGGGAGCGGCGAGCTCCTCGACGCGATCCTCGAGGCGCTGCCCGAGACCCCTGCCGAGCGGTTCGAGCAGGAGGCCGGTCCGCGTCGCGTCGCGCTGCTCGGTCGGCCCAACGTGGGCAAGTCCAGCCTGCTCAACCAGCTCTCCGGCGAGACCCGGGTGCTCGTCGACGACGTCGCCGGCACCACCCGCGACCCGGTCGACAGCCTGGTCGAGGTCGGCGGAGAGACATGGCGCTTTGTCGACACCGCTGGCCTGCGGCGCCGCGTGCACCAGGCCGCCGGCGCCGAGTACTACTCGAGCCTGCGCACCCAGAGCGCGCTCGACGCCGCTGAGGTCGCGATCGTGCTCCTGGACGCCAGCGAGCCGATCAGCGAGCAGGACCAGCGGGTCATCAGCATGGTGGTCGACGCCGGGCGGGCCCTCGTGATCGCCTTCAACAAGTGGGACCTGGTCGACGAGGACCGCCGGTACGCGATCGCCAAGGAGATCGACCGCGAGCTGTCCCGCGTGGCCTGGGCTCCGCAGCTCAACGTCAGCGCTCTCACCGGCCGCTCGGTGGACAAGATCGCCAAGCACCTGAACGCGTCGCTCGAGAGCTGGGAGAAGCGCATCCCGACGGCCAAGCTGAACGCCTGGATCGGGGAGCTGATCGCCGCGACCCCGCCGCCGGTGCGCAGCGGCAAGCAGCCCAAGGTGCTCTTCGCGACCCAGGCCGGCGTGCGCCCGCCACGGTTCGTCTTCTTCACGAGCGGCTTCCTCGAGGCCGGCTACCGGCGCTTCATCGAGCGCAAGCTCCGCGAGGACTTCGGCTTCGAGGGCACGCCCATCGAGGTGGCCGTCAAGGTCCGCGAGAAGCAGAAGAAGGGCTGACATCCGACGGCTTGCCGAGCGCCGGATCAGGTAGCCTTTCCGACGCCGCGGGCTGTGGCGCAGTTTGGTAGCGTACGTGACTGGGGGTCACGGGGTCGCAGGTTCAAATCCTGTCAGCCCGACTCAGCTGTCGTACCCGTGCGGTGGACGACTTCCCCGGCGGTCGCCTGACGTGTCCAGGTCAAGACCGGCGCGCGAGCAGGGCGGCGCCTGGCTCTCCTGGAACCCGGAGCCAGTACGCCGATGTCTCGGGAGGCAAGCGCCGGGTCTCCTACGCCGCCGACGCGATCGACGTGCTCGCCGTGGTCGACGGTGACCTGCAGGTCTACCTGATCCCGTACTTCCTGGTCGCCACCCAGAGCACGGTGACGCCGCGGGCGTACGAGGCCTACCGGGTAGCCGGGTGTCCCTCGCGGCAGGGACTCCCGCGCCGTAGGGTCGGTGCGTGACGCGGGCGGGCGAGGACCGGATCTGGACGATCCCCAACGCGCTGTCCATGCTGCGCCTGCTCGGCGTGCCGCTGTTCCTGTACCTCGTGCTCGGGCCGCACGAGGACGGCTGGGCGATCATCCTGCTGATGGCTGCTGGCATCAGCGACTACCTCGACGGCAAGATCGCTCGGCGGTTCAACCAGTTCAGCCGGCTCGGGCAGCTGCTCGACCCGGCGGCGGACCGGCTGTACATCGCCTCCACGCTGATCGCACTCGTCGTGCGGGACGGGCTGCCGCTGTGGTGGGCCGCGCTGCTCGTGCTGCGTGACGTCGCGCTGATCCCGACGCTGCCCTTGCTCAAGAAGCACGGGTACGGGCCGCTGCCCGTGCACTTCCTCGGCAAGGCCGCCACGTTCAACCTGCTCTACGCGTTCCCGATGCTGCTGGCGGCCCTTCCCGGGCGGGACGACTGGGAGGCGACCGTGTTCCGGCCGCTCGGTTGGGCGTTCGCGACGTGGGGGAGTTTGCTCTACCTGTGGGCAGGGGTGCTCTACGTGGTCCAGGTCCGACAGCTGGTGCACGCCGACCGTGACGTGGGTCTGCCGGACCGTGACGTGGGCCTGCCGGCCTAGGGAGCAGACGTGCGCGCAGTGGTGATGGCCGGGGGAGAGGGCACCCGACTGCGCCCGATGACCGCGAACCAGCCGAAGCCGCTGCTCCCGGTGGCGAACCGGCCGATCATGGAGCACGTGCTGCGGCTGCTCCGGCGGCACGGCTTCGACGAAACGGTCGTGACCGTCCAGTTCCTCGCGTCGCTGGTGCGGACCTACTTCGGTGACGGCGACGAGCTGGGCATGCACTTGTCCTACGCGACGGAGGAGGCTCCCCTCGGCACGGCCGGCTCGGTGAAGAACGCCGAGGCCGCGCTCCGGGACGACTCGTTCCTCGTCATCTCGGGCGACGCGCTGACCGACATCGACCTCAGCGGCCTGGTCGCGGCGCACCGGCAGCACGGAGCGCTCGTCACCGTGTGCTTGACCCGGGTCCCGGACCCCCTGGAGTTCGGCATCGTCATCGCGGACGAGGACGGGCGCGTCGAGCGGTTCCTCGAGAAGCCGACCTGGGGACAGGTCTTCACCGACACGGTCAACACCGGCATCTACGTGATGGAACCCGAGGTCTTCGCGCACGTCCCCGCTGGCGAGGTCGCGGACTGGGCCGGCGACGTCATCCCTGCGCTGCTCGCCGCTGGTGCACCCGTGCACGGCTACGTGGCTGATGGGTACTGGGAGGACGTCGGCACGCATGAGAGCTATGTGCGGGTGCAGGCCGATGTGCTCAACCGTCAGGTCGAGGTCGAGATCCATGGGTTCGAGGTGTCGCCCGGTGTCTGGATCGGAGACGGGGCGGAGGTCGATCCTGATGCCCGCATCACGGGTCCCGTCCTGATCGGCGACTTCGCGCAGGTCGAGGGCGGCGCGGAGCTGCGGGAGTACACCGTGCTCGGCGACAACGTCGTCGTGCGGTCCGGCGCGTTCCTGCACCGCGCCGTGGTGCACGACAACGCCTTCGTCGGACCGCACGCCAACCTGCGGGGCTGCGTGATCGGCAAGAGCACCGACGTGATGCGGGGCGCGCGGGTGGACGAGGGGGCGGTGATCGGGGACGAGTGCGTCATCGAGGAGGAGGCCCTCGTCCACGACGGCGTCAAGGTCTACCCGTTCAAGACGATCGAGGCGGGCGCGGTCGTCAACACCAGCGTCATCTGGGAGTCCCGCGGCTCCAACGCTCTGTTCGGCCCGCGCGGTGTGTCCGGTCTCGTGAACGTCGAGATCACCCCCGAGTACGTCGTGCGGCTGGCGTCCGCGTACGCCACCACGCTCAAGAAGGGCACGGTCGTCACGACCAGCCGGGACGCGTCCCGGGCCGCCCGCGCGTTCAAGCGCGCGGTCATCGCGGCGCTCACCAGCTCGGCCATCGACGTGGTCGACCTCGAGGTCGTACCGCTGCCCGTCGCCCGCTACGAGACCGGACGGAGCGCGGCCGCAGGCGGGGTGGCGCTGCGCACCACCCCGGGTGACCCGCAGTCGATCGACATCGTGTTCCTCGACGAGACGGGCGCCGAGGTCAGCCGCGCCGTTCAGCGCCGGATCGAGCGCACCTTCAGCCGGCAGGAGTTCCGCCGCGCGTTCCCGGGCGAGATCGCGGAGCTGAGCTTCCCGCCCCGGCTGCTCGACACCTACGCGCAGGACCTGCTGGCCGCCACCGACACCCGCGGGGTCGCCGAGGCGGGGCTGAAGGTCGTGGTCGACGCCGCTGGCGGGGCGGCCGCGCTCGTGCTGCCCACACTGCTCGGCCGGTTGGGCGTGGACGTCCTGACCGTCAACAACCGCCTCGACGACGTCATCACCACCGAGAGCCTGGCCGCCCACATGCAGGCCGTCCACCGGCTCGGCGAGCTGGTCTCGAGCTCGCGGGCCGCCTTCGGGGTCCGCTTCGACCACGTCGGCGAGCGCCTGACGCTCGTGGACGAGCGGGGCCAGCTCGTGCACGACGACCGGGCGCTGCTCGTGCTGCTGGACCTGGTGGCCGCCGAGCGCGGCCGGGGGGCGACGATGGCGCTGCCCGTCACCACCACGCGGGTCGCGGAGCGCGTCACGAGTTACCACGGAGCCCACGTGCGCTGGACGTCCACCTCGCCGCACGAGCTCGCTGAGGAGGCCGGAAAGCCCGGCGTGGTCTTCGCCGGTGACGGCCGGGGCGGGTTCGCGTTCCCGGCCTTCGGGACGGCGTTCGACGGGATCGCCGCGTTCGCGTCGCTCGTGGGTCTCGTCGCCCGCACGCAGCTCGCCCTGTCGGAGATCGACGCGCGGATCCCGGCGGCGCACGTGCTGCGGCGGTCCGTGCCCACCCCCTGGGCGGCGAAGGGGACCGTCATGCGAACGGTGCTCGAGCAGGCGGCAGACCGCGAGGTCGACACGACGGACGGGCTGCGGGTCGTCGAGCCGGACGGCAGCTGGGCGCTGGTCCTCCCTGACCCGACGCAGGCCATCACCCACCTCTGGGCGGAGGGTCCCGACGCCGTGCGGGCCGGCTCGCTGCTCACCGCCTGGGCTGCGCTGGTGGAGGACACGGTGGCGCGTGCCGACGGTGACCCCGCGCAGGCGCCTGCTGGGGCAGGATGAGCGCATGACGGACCAGCCCCCGACGCGGCAGCGTGTCGATGGGTCCATGAGTCTGCTTGTCGACATGAGCGCGGCCGCTCTCGATCCCGCGTACGCCGACGTGGCGCGGCGGGCCGAGGCCGCGCGGTCCTCCGGGGCGCCACGGCCCGGGCGCCCGGTCCGCACGGTCTCGCTCCTGCTGGTGATCGGCGCGGCGACCGGCGTCGCCGCGG
>JAODNF010000172.1 GCA_025464915.1 Frankiales bacterium
GGCGAGCCAGCACACGTACGCACGGGCCTTCGTCGACCGCGACCTGGTGCTGTCACCGACGCTGTCCCACACCACCCCGGAGATCGGGCACCTGTCGCCGCGGCAGCCGTTCGAGCTGCTCTTCGACCGGCTCCGTGACTATGCGGGCTTCACGCCCCTCAACAACGCCGCCGGCAGCCCGGCGATGTCGCTGCCGCTGGGGCAGACCAGCGACGGCCGGCCGATCGGGGTGCACTTCTCCGCGGCGCACGGCGACGAGCGCACGCTGCTGGAGCTCGCCTACGAGCTCGAGGCCGCCAAGCCGTTCCCGCGGCTGGGTCAGACGTCGGGGTAGGAGTCCGCCAGCTCGCGCAGGACGTTCTTCGCGACCTTCTCCAGCGTCGCGCGCGGGAACTCGTCGACGACGTAGACCGCGCGGGGCACCTTGAAGTCGGCGAGGGCGCCGGCACAAGCCTCGATGATGGCCTTCTCGAAGAGCGTGTCGTCCGGCTCGGCGCCAGGCCCCTTGATGACGAAGGCGACGGGGACCATCGACAGCCACTCGTGGTGCTTGCCGACGACGGCGACCTCGGCGATGCCGGGCACGACGCGGCAGGCGTCCTCGACCTCCCGGGCGCTGACGTTCTCACCGCCGACCTTGAGCAGGTCCTTGTCGCGGTCGGTGTAGACGACGTTGCCGCCCTCGAGCACCTTCACCATGTCGCCGGTCTTGAACCAGCCGTCCTCGGTGAACGAGCTCTCGTTGGCCTCCGGGTTGTCGAAGTACTCGAGGAACAGCTGGATGCCGCGGGTGCCGCGCATCCAGAGCTCTCCGGTCTCGCCGAGGGCAACCGGCTCACCGGTCTCCTTGGAGACGACGAGCGCCTCGTAGCCGGGCGTCGGGTGCCCCATCGACATCCGCGGCCAGCCCTCCTGAGGGCGGCCCGTGATCGCGTGTGTGACCGTCTCGGTCATGCCGTAGCCGGCGTAGACCCGCAGCCCCAGCCAGGCGTCGACCTCCGGCATGATCATCCCGAAGACGCCCGCGCGGATCGGGTGCTCCTTGGGCGCCTCGGGCAGCGAGAAGGCGCTGAAGACGAAGGGCATCAGGCTGATGTGCGAGACCTGGTGCTTGGTCACGACCGGCCAGAAGTTCGACGTCGACCACTTCGGCGTGAGGACCGCGGTGGCACCGACACCCAGGACGGACCAGAGCGTCCACGACTGCGCGTTCACGTGGAAGAACGGCAGGTAGATCAGGTAGGTGTCCTCGCGGTTCAGGTCGATGTTGCGCGGCCCGATGCGACCGGCCCAGATCGCGTTCGCATGCGTGTGCACGACCGCCTTGGGCTTGTTCGTCGTACCGCTCGTGAAGAGGATTCCCGCCGGGAGCAGCGGTTCCGCCTCACGCACGGGGGCGTCGTCAGCCGAGCCGTAGAGGTGCTCGAGGTGCTCGGTCGTGACGATGAAGCGCATGGTCTCGCCGGCGGCGTGCACCATGTCGGCGTAGTCGCCCTGCACGATGGCGGCGACGCACTGCGCCTTCGAGATGAAGTACTCGACCTCGGCGGCGACCGACCGGGTGTTGGTCGCGACCCCGACCGCACCAACCCACGCACAGGCGTACCAGGCGATGACCATCTCGGGGCAGTTGTCCGAGTGGATGAGGACCTTGTCGCCCTTGACGATGTCGCGCGACGCGAGCCCGGCGGCGAGGCGCTTCACGTCCTCGAGGAACTGCGCGTAGGTCCAGGTGCGGCCCTCGCCGTCGCGGGGCTCCCAGACCAGGAGCGGCTTGTCGGGCTGGATCGCGGCCCAGTGGGTGAGCAGCCAGGGGATGTCCTGTCCCTGCATCTGCAGGGCGGCGATCTCGGTAGCAGTGGCCATCAGACGGGCTCCTCCGCGAGCAGCTTCCCGAGCCGGAGCAGCTGGCGGGTGCCGCTCCCCAGCGTCAGCTCGTTGTGCTTGGCCGCGACGTAGTAGCGGTGAAGGGGGTACTCGCGGGAGACGCCCATGCCGCCGTGCAGGTGCGCGGCGGCGCGGACGACCCGCTGGCCGGCGTCGGAGGCGAAGTACTTCGCGACGGCGACGGCCTTGTCGGCGGGGAGCCCCTGGGCGAGCAGCCAGCTCGCCTGCAGGACCGTCAGCCGGATGGTCGTGGTGTCGATGAAGCAGTCGGCAGCGCGCTGCCCGACGGCCTGGAAGTGCGCGATCGGATGGCCGAACTGCTCGCGGGTCTTGGTGTACTCGGCCGTGAGGCGGGTCGCTTCCTCGGCCGTGCCGAGCTGGTGGGCGGCGACGAGGACGGTGGCCACCTGCACCACGTCGTCGAGGTCGCCGACCAGGGTGCCGGGCGCGCCGTCGAGCGCGACGAGGGCCTCGGGGCGGTAGGTGATGGTGTCCTGGCGCTCGACGGTGACGTCGGCCCTCTCGACGAGGAAGACCTTCGGGCCCACCTTGGTCGAGGCGCTCACGAGGTAGGCGTCCGCGTAGAGGCCGGCCGGGACGCAGGTCTTGGTGCCGGTCAGCAGCCCGTCGGTGGCGGTCGTCGAGGGAACGAGCTCGTCCCCGAGGGGCTCGACGAGGGCGGGCGCGACGAGCCGCGAGCCGTCGGCGAGGCCGGTCAGGTCGGCGCCGGCGCGGGCCAGGGCAGTGGCGCTGATCGTGTGTGCCAGCAGCGGCACGGCGGCGGCGTACTTGCCGGCCTCGTTGATCAGGACGCCCGCCTCGAGCACCGTCAGGCCGAGGCCGCCGGCGCTCTCGGGGAGGGCGACGCCGAGCAGCCCGGACTCGGCGAGCTTGGCCCACAGGGCCCGGTCGAATCCGGGCTCGTCGCTGTCCTCGTTGGCCCGGAGCGCCTCGGAGGTGCAGTGGTCCCGGAACAGCTCGCCGGCGAGCGAGCTGACGGTGGTCTGGTCCTCGGTGAAGGTGAAGTCCACGGCGTGGCCCCTATCGCTTGACCATGGGCATGCCCATGCCGAACACGGTGATGAGGTCGCGCTGGACCTCGTTGACGCCGCCGCCGAACGTGAGGATCACGATGGAGCGGTAGGCCGCCTCGAGGCGCGAGGAGAGGACAGCCTCCGGTGAGCCCTTCTTGAGGTACGCGGTCTGGCCGATGACCTCCATCAGCAGCCGCACGTTGTCCAGGTTGCGCTCGGTCCCGAAGACCTTGGTGGTGCTGGCGTCCTCGATCTTCAGGACGCCCCGCTCCGCATCCGTGGCGATCTTCCAGTTCTGAAGCCGCAGGAACTCGAGGTTCGCGTGGACCTGGGCGAGGTTGAGCTGCACCCACTCCTGGTCGATGACCCGGCGCCCGTCGGGCAGCTTGGTGCTCTGCGCCCAGCGCCGCACGTCGGCGAGGTGGGAGTCGAACATGCCCGGGGCGCACAGCGTGACGCGCTCGTGGTTGAGCTGTCCGGTGATGAGCGCCCAGCCGTTGTTGAGGCCGCCCACGACGTTCTTGAGCGGGACGCGCACGTCCTCGTAGTGCACCTCGGCGATCGGGTGCGCCTCACCGAGCAGCTGCAGCGGCCGCGGGGTGATGCCCGGCGTGTCCATGGGGACCAGCACGATCGACAGACCGCGGTGCTTCTTCACGTCGGGGTCGGTGCGGACGGCGAGCCAGCACCAGTCCGCGGTCGTGCCGTAGGAGGTCCACAGCTTGGTGCCGTTGATGACCAGCTCGTCGCCCTCGACGACGCCCCGGGTCTTCAGCGACGCCAGGTCGGTGCCGGCGTCGGGCTCGGAGTAGCCGATGCAGAAGTCGATCTCGCCCCGCAGGATCGCGGGGAGGAAGAAGTCCTTCTGCTCCTCCGAGCCGTGCTGCTGGATCTGCGGGCCGACGGTGTTGATGGTCAGGATGGGCAGCGGCACGCCGCCCCGCATCGACTCGTCGTAGAAGATCCACTGGTCGATCGGACCGCGGTCCTTGCCGCCGTACTGGCTGGGCCAGCCGATGCCGAGCCAGCCGTCCGCGCCCATCTGCTTGACGATCTTGCGCTTCGTCGGCTCGTGCTGATCCGGGTCGTCCAGGAGCGCCCGGATCTCGGGAGTGATGAGCTCGGCGTAGTAGGAGCGCAGCGTGCGCCGCATCTCTTCCTGCGCGTCGGTGTATGCGAGGTGCATGTCCGCCCCTGAACTAGAACGTGTTCTCGTTTCGGCTGTGATGCTAGTCGCGGGAGCAGCGGACCGCCATAGGGTCGGTGCGTGCAGGTCCTGAGCCCCGCCCCGCGCGACCTCTGGGCCGCGGCGATCGCCGCCGACCCGCTCGCGACCGCCGACGGGACGCCCGCCTGGACCGACGCCGTGACCACGCAGGGCTGGAGGGACGCGAGCCGCGCCTACCTGCTCGACGACGGCAGGAGCCTCGTGCTGCCCCTGGTGCGCCGCGCCGGCTGGCAGGCGTCCATGCCGCCGGGGTGGGGGTTCGGTGGGCTGGTGGGCGACGGCGCCCACGACCCGGAGGTCGTGCGGCAGGTGCTGGCCGACCTGCGCACGGCACGGGCCGTCACGACCCGCGTGCGGCCGCTGCCGCAGGACGGGGCGGCGTGGGGCCGCGGCATCGCTCGCCGCGCGCACGTGCTCGACCTGGCACCCGGGCCGGACGCGCTGCTCGCCGCCATGCGCAAGTCCACCCGCAGGGCGGTGCGCCAGGAGCACGACGTGGTCCTGGGCGACCTCGATGCCTACGAGCTGCTCTGGCACGCGAGCGTCGAACGGTGGTCCACCCGGCAGGGCGAGCCGCTCTGGCTCGGGCGCCGGCGCGCGGTCCTGCGCGACCCGCCGCGGCGGATGCGGGTGCTCGCCGACCACCTCGGGGACGCGTTCCGGGTGTGGGTCGCCCGCATCGACGGCCGCCCGGTCGCGGCCAACGTGGCGGTCTTCGGGCGTGCCGCGCACGCGACCCGGGCCGTGTCCGACACGACGAGGGCACCCTCCGGGGTCATGCAGCACCTGGACTGGCTCGCGATCCAGGAGGCCAGCGCGCGGGGCTGCTCGGTGATGCACCTGGGCGAGAGCGGGCAGTCCTCGTCCCTCGCCTTCTACAAGGAGGGCCTGGGGGCGGTGCCGCACGACTACGCCGAGGTCCGGATCGAGCGGCTGCCCCTGACGGCCGCGGACCGGGCCGCGCGCACCGCGGTGAAGCGCCTGATCGGGTTCCGCGGATGAGGCGCGTCGTCGTCGCGGGGATCACGGGCGCGGGCAAGTCGACCCTCGCCCGCGCTCTGGCCCGTGCCCTGGCGCTGCCGTTCGTGGAGCTCGACGCCTTCGTGGAGGGGCCGGGGTGGAGCACACTGCCGCACATCGCGGAGCGGGTGTCGGAGATGGCGGCCGGGGACGCCTGGGTGACCGACAACCTCTGGTACCCGGAGGTCCAGGGTCCGCTGCTCGCGCGTGCCGACACCGTGGTGTGGCTGGACCTGCCGCGACGTGTGGTCGTCCCGCGGCTGGTCCGGCGCACCCTGCGACGGGGGCTCCCACCCCGTCCCGTGCTCGTCAACGGCAACCGTGAGCGGCTGTGGGCGGTGGCGCTGCCCTCCTCGCCGCTGCAGACGGCGCTGTGGCGCCACCGGGCTCACCAGCAGTGGCTGGCACGGCTGCTCGAGGGCGCCGGGCCGGAGGTGATCCGGCTCCGCACGACCGCCGAGGTCGACACGTGGTTGTCGAAGCACCAACGCTGACCGCTTGATCGACATAGGCTGGTCTCAGGTAATTCTCAGGCGAGGGGGGTCTTGGCGATGCTGCGCGTCCCCGAGCTGCCGCTCGATCCCGACCTGCCCGTCCTCGACCTGCTGGACGACGCCCCGGTGCCGCTCGCGACGGCACCCATCCTGGTGACCAGCGGCGGGCAGCCCCTGGGCTTCGTCCCGGCCGACGAGAGCGACCCGCGCGGCTGGGCGGAGCGGGCCTTCGTGCCCGACCCGGACGTGCCCGGGTGGCAGGACCTGCTCGGCGACCGGCGCCCGGCGGCGACCGTGGTCGTGGCGACGACCGGCGAGCGGTCCGGCCCGCTCAACGTGCTGCTGCGCTCGCTGCTCACCCAGAGCTACGTGCCGCTCGAGGTCGCGGTCGTCGACAACCGGCCGGGCAGCTGGGACCACGGCGAGCTGCTGCACGACCGTCGTGTCCGGGTCGTCGAGCAGCCGGTCCGGGGCGTGTCCGCCGCCCGCAACGCCGGGCTCGCGGCGAGCACGACGCCCGTGGTGCTCTACCTCGACGACGACGTCGTGCCGTCACCCGACTGGGCCGGGTGGCTCGTCGCTGCGCTCCACACGACCCCCGAGACCGCGTGCGCGACCGGGCTGATCCTCCCGCTCGACACCCGGACCGAGGGACAGCGCCTCCTCGAGGAGTGGGGCGGGTTCGGCAAGGGCCTGGAGCGCCGGCTGCACCAGCACCCGCACCCGGCCCCACCGTCCGTGCTCTACCCCTACCAGCCGGGTGCCTTCGGCTCCGGCGCCAGTGTCGGCTTCTGGGCGTCCGAGCTCCGGGCGCTCGGCGGCTACGACGAGGTGCTCGGTGCCGGCACCCCGGCCCACGGTGGCGAGGACCTGGCGGTCCAGCTCTCTGTCGTGCTCTCGGGCCGGCACCTCGCCTACGAGCCGTGCGCTGTCGTCTGGCACCGGCACCGGGCCTCGCGACAGGAGTGGACCCGGCAGCTGTTCTGGTACGGCGTCGGCCTGTCCGCCACGATGCTCCGCTGCGCCCTCACCTCGCCCCGTGACTTCGCTGCAGTGCTGCGGCGGGTCCCCGCCGCGGCGCGGCACGCGTTCGCCCACGACTCCGCACGCAACGCGCACCGCTCGGCCGACTACCCGCGGTCGCTCGTCCTCGTGGAGCTGCTCGGCATGCTCGCCGGACCGATCGCCCTGGGACGCAGCTGGGCCGGCCGGCACCGCCGGTGACCGGCAGATGACCGCCGTGCCCGTCCTGCTGTTCCACGGGGTCCATGACGGCGGTGACGGCTGGTCCGTGACGCCGGCGCAGTTCAGCGAGTACGTCCGCCTGGTCGCCGCGTCCGGCCGCACCCCTGTCACCGTGGCTGCCCTCTCGGAGCGGCTCCGGTCCGGCGCCTCCGTCGAGGGGCTGGTCGCGGTCAGCTTCGACGACGGGGACGCGTCGCAGCTTCCCGCGGCCGTGGAGCTGGCGGAGTCGGGCATCCCCTCGACGGTCTACGTGACGGTCGACTTCCTCGGCAACGCAGGCTTTCTCGACGATGAGGGGCTTCGGGACCTGGCGGCTGTGCCGGGCATCGAGATCGGCTCGCACTCGGTGCGGCACGTGCACCTCGACGTGCTCTCGCGGGTCGCTCTGCGTGAGCAGGTACGGCAGTCCCGGGCGGCGCTGGAGGACCGGATCGGCGCGGAGGTCCGTGGCATCGCCTACCCGCACGGGTCGCACGACCGCCGCGTGCTGGCCGCTGTCTCAGGGGCCGGGTACGAGAGCGGCGCGGCGGTCCGCAACGCGCTCTCGCACGACCGTGAGCACCCGCTCTCGATCTCGCGGCTCACCGTCACCCGGGCGACTCCCGTCGTGGAGGTAGAGGCGTTTCTCGGCGGCGAAGGGCGGCTCGGTGAGACTCGCCCCCGTCTTCGGACCCGTGGCTTCCGGGTCTACCGCAAGGCCCGCCACCGGCTGGGTCGCTAGCGGCAGGGCTCCCGGATGAGGGAGTCGCAGGACGGGTACGCGGTGTGCCGGTTCGCGGCGTTCGGCACGATCGGAAGGACGAGCCGTGACGGGTGCCCGGCGTCGCTGAGGATGGTGTTGACCGCGGTGACCGGATAGGGCGCGAAGGCCCACAGCTCGGGCAGGGTCGTCGGTGCCTCGACGGTCACGCGCAGCTGAGATCCCTTGCGCAGCAGGGCTCCGAAGGGGAAGACCTCGACGCGGGCAGCGACCGGTGAGCCGGGCGTGAGCATCTGCACGTCGCCCTGGGTGTGGGTCTGGAACGGGCGCAGCGCGGACGACTGCTTCGGATCGAGCTTGCGCTGCGAGACGCGCAGCCAGCCCTTCTGGAGGTACATCTCCTTGCCGTCCGACCGGACCTCGGACAGCGTCACCTGAAGGTCCGTGTCGGGCGCGGTGCTCGACAGCCACACGTCGAGCGACGCGGACCCGAGCAGCGTGGTGTCGTGGGTGAGCTTGGGCGTCGTCCACGAGAGCGTGGTGCCGGCCGGTGGCTTCTGCGACCACAGGTAGACGCTGGGCGGGCCGGCCACGCCACCGTAGGCCGGGTTGCCGATTCCCTCTGAGCCGACGCCGGGCGTGTAGGCGTAGGTGCGCTTCGCCTCGGTGGCGGACGGCTTGGTCGTCGTCATCGAGCCGTCGCCGTGCAGGTTGAAGGCTGTCGGCGTGAGCTGGTGGTGCCTGATGCGGATGTCCTCGGCCCAGTGGTCGAGGCCGGTGGTCCAGGTCGGGGCGCGGTCCTTCACGGTCGCGTCCCACCACACGTTGACCCGCGGGCGCTTGTCCCAGCCGTTGTCGACGCCCTTGAGGAAGTGGTCGTAGAACCGGTGCAGGTCGGCGTACTCGGTCTTGGTCCGCATCATCCCGTGGTCGCCGTTGGTCACGGTCATCCACCAGTTGCTGCGCCCCATGTCGTCGAGGCGACTGATCAGGTCGGTGCCCCGGGAGCCGAGCTGCTCGTCCTGCCACGACAGCGTCGCGAGGACGGGGATCTTGATGCGGTCGAGGTGCGCCAGCGGTGAGCGCTGGTGGTACAGCGCGTCGTCGTAGGGGTGCTCCTGCAGCTGCACGAACGGGTTGGTCGGCAGGTTGCTGATCGGGTGCGTCGTGCCCTGCCCGCACTTCGCGTCGCCCCTCGCCACGGACGTCGGGCTGTCCTGGAAGCCGTAGGACGGCTGCGAGATGAAGCTCCACAGCGACGCGAAGCCGTAGTTCTCGATGCCGCCGGGACGGGAGATGTCGCGGTAGGCGTCGTCGAAGAAGTGACCGGGGGCGATCGCGACCAGTCCGGGGATCTGCTGCTCGGCGACGAAGAGCTGCGTGATGCCGGGGTAGCTCTTGCCGATCATCCCGACCTTGCCGTTGCTCCACGGCTGCGTGCGGATCCAGGCGATGACCGCGGCGGCGTCCTTGCCCTCCTGCGGCTGGAAGAAGTCGAAGGTGCCGTCGGAGCAGCCGGTGCCGCGCAGGTTCACGCCGATGTAGTTGTAGCCGTCCCCGCTCTCGACGTACTGCTTGACGTAGTTGGCGTCGGGCTTGGTGCCCGGGTCGTAGCCCGAGTACTCGAACAGCGTCGGGCGGTGCCCCGCCCTGGTGGGCGTGACCACCGTGTAGCGCAGCTGCACGCCGTCGCTCATCGTCAGGTCGCCGACGATCGTGCGGGTCGCGACCGGGGTCGCGAGGGCCGTGGGGACGAGCGGCAGCAGCGCGCCGGTGAGGAGCACAGCGAGCAGCAGAGGCAGGCGACGTGCGGTCGTCAGCATGCAGTCCTCAGCATCCGAACGGAGACAAGCCCGACACCGAGGCGGACGGCGGTTGGCCGTGCGCGCCCCAGGCCGTGGCCGAAGTGGACAGGTCGAAGGCGGCGGTGCCCCCTGGCTTCAACGAGGTGAACCAGGTGCGGTTACTGGCCTTGCCGTCCAGGTGCAGCCCGGCGACGTAGGGGCCGGTGCCGGTCGACCTGATGGTGAACGGCTTGCCGGAGCCCAGGCTGAGCTCCACGTGCGGGAACAGCGGCGTGCCGGTGACGTACATCGGGGCGCCGGGGACCGACGGGTAGAAGCCCAGTGCCGACCAGACCCACCAGGCCGAGAGCGAGCCGAGGTCGTCGTTGCCGGGCATCCCCTCGGCGTTGTCGAGGAACAGCGAGCGGACGCTGGCGATCACCCCCTGACCGGTGGAGGGCCGCGGGCTCCAGTCGTAGGAGTACGGCGCCTCGAGGTCGTGCTCGTTGCCCGGGACGTACCCGTCGCCCCGGTAGTTCGTCCCGAACGCCGTCTCGGTCGACTGCACGGCGGGTACGACGGGGGTGGTCGCCGCGGTCGAGAGCGGGACGCCGAACAGGTGGTCCAGGCGACCCTCGAAGCCGTCCGGTCCGTAGGCCTTCCGCAGTCCGGCCTGG
>JAODNF010000197.1 GCA_025464915.1 Frankiales bacterium
CCGCGCCCCTCGACCGTCTCCGCGGCGCGGACCACGACGGGCAGCGGCTCGAGTACGACCCGGCCGAGCCGGCGTCCGCGCCAGAGGACCAGGAAGACGACGGTGACGGCCAGCCACAGCTCGGCCGCATGGACCCAGGAGGGCAGCAGGTCGCCGAGGCTCGTGGGCTTGCGCTCGCCGAGGACGTCGCGCTGTGGGTCGGGCACCAGCCACCGGACCGTGCCGCCCTGCCCGAGCAGCTGCAGACCGAGCTCGGCGTTGCCGTCGTCGCCGAGGCGCTCGTTCGTGAGGGCCTTCGCCCCGCCCACGAGCACCACGTCCTGGTCAGGGAGCAGGGTCACGGTGTCGCCGAAGCACAGGACCGCGTGCGGGTCCTGCGAGGTGAACCGGTAGCCGCCGATCTTCACCTCGCCCGCCGCTGCGGCGCGAGGGTCGTCGCAACCGGGGGCGCGGGTCTTCTCGTCGAGGACGTCGGTGACCTCGACCTGAAGCCCGAGCTGGACCGCGGTCGTGAACGTCGCCGGCAGCACGAGGTGCGCGCCGGCTCCCTGCAGGTCGCTCAGCTCCTCGTCGGACAGCAGGGTCGGGTCGCTGACGAAGACCGTTGCGTTCGCGGGCAGGTCCTTGGTCGCCGACGGCACGTCGCCGACGCGGTCGACGGTGACGCCCTGGTCGCGCAGCAGCGTCGCCAGGGCGTGCCCGCCGACGGGCTCGTAGGAGTCGGGGTCCAGCGTCCCGGACTTGCCGATGCCCGTTGTCAGCACGAGTCCGAGGAGCACGAGCAGCAGCGCCAGCGCCAGCAGGAGCGGCCCGCGGTTGCGGCGCAGCCACCCGCGAGGGGTGCTGCCGGTAGAGGTGCTGACCGGGGCCTCGAGCAGCAGCGTCACGCGGTCGCCAACCTGGCCTCGCGCACGACCCCGTCGACCTCGACGAGCACCGCGTAGCCCGCCGCGTCGGCGGCCCGCCCGCCGTACCAGACGTCGTCGAAGACCTGGACCGCGCGGCGGAGCGGCTCGGCGACGGCGGGGACGGCGGCGCCCGCTTCGCGGGCGAGCTCGTCGGCGGTACGACCCGGGCGCGGGTCCAGGACACCGCGGCTCTCCAGCTCGCGGGCGACGGCCCGGAGCCGCTCGCGGATCGCCTCGTCGTACCGCCCTGCACCTGCGTGCTCCTCCGCGCGGCGGCGGTGGTCGGCGGCGCTGACGAGCGCCCCCGTGCCGAACAGCGCGTTGCCGGTCCGGGTGATCCCGGTGGGTCGGGCGCGCCAGTAGACCAGGGCCCCCAGTCCGACGAGCAGCAGCACGACGACCACCAGGCCGAGCGCCCCGCCGGGCGTGACGCCGGCGGCCTTCGACAGGCCCTTGTCGATCTGCTCGAACAGGTAGTTGAGCAACCGGTAGGCCCACGGCGGCTTCGCGTCCTGGTACTGCTTGCGGGCCAGCTCGTCCCTCGCGGCGTGCTGCGCCGCCTCCCGGTCGAGCCCGGTGCCGTCGAGGAACGGGATCACGTGAGGGGCGCGGCGGTGCTGGTGGGGGTGCTGGCCGCGGCCTGGAGAGCCACGTCGAGGCCCTCGGAGCGCATCCGCTGGTCGATGTAGACGAGTGCGCGCAAGCCGGCGGTGTAGGGCGCGACGAGGGTCTGCACCACGCCGGTCGCCACCGCGACGGAGACGAAGTAGGTCGCGCCGAACGTGACCGAGCCGTTCGTGAACAGGGGCAGCTCGAAGAGCAGGATCACCGGGAAGAGCAGGATGCTCGACAGCAGGTAGGTGATCACCGTGCAGAGGCACAGCACCCCGAGGGTGCGCCAGAAGCTGCGCATGGCCAGGGCCCGGGACCGGCGCAGGGCGCCGAGGACGCCGACCTTCTCCAGCATGAGCGGGGCGGCGGCCAGCGTGGTCACGGTCCAGAGCCAGACCTCCAGCGGCACGACCGCCAGGAGCAGCAGCAGCAGCAGCGGGCTGACCAGCACGCCGAGCAGCACGACGACGACGATGGGGCCGGCGAGGATCACGCCCCGAAGCAGGGCCAGCCCCAGGAGCGCCCAGAAGCGCGGGCGGGTGGCGGCCCAGGCGTCGGAGAAGCTGGCCGACTGGCCCAGGATCGCCCGGCTCACCACGGTGACGAGGGCGCCGGTGAGCACGACCCCGCCGAGCCCGCCGAGCAGCATGCCGGGCAGGCTGGACAGGTCGTAGCCGCTGAAGCTGCTGTCGTTCGACGGGCTCGTCGCGGAGATCGTCCGCGCGTCCTGGAAGGCCAGGCTGAAGGCGATGTTGATGAGGGCCACCGCGACGGCGATCAGCGCGGACAGGGCGAGCGTTGGCTTCGGGTACTTGCGGATGATCTTCACCCCGCCATCGAGGAGCTCGCCGACGCCCAGCGGCCGGAGCGGCACGACGCCGGGCATGGGGATCCAGGCCGGCCCCCAGCCCTGCCAGGACGGCGCCGGGGGAGGAGCCATCGGCACCGACGTGGCAGGGCCGGGCGCCGGCGTCTGCGGGTAGCTCGGGTCGTACGTGGGTGGCTGCCAGCCCCCGCTGGGCGAGGCCCAATCGGCTCCTGGGTCGGTCATGCCCCCATGCTTCCACGGCGCGAGCCGATCTGGTGCCACGATGGACCCATGCCACCTGCCCGCCCCACGACCGCCCGGGTGCTCGTCGTCGACGACGACCCGGCCCTCGCCGAGATGCTCGGCATCGTGCTGCGCGGGGAGGGCTTCGAGCCCGCCTTCGTGTCCGACGGGGACGCCGCCCTCGGAGCGTTCCGCCGGGAGAAGCCGGACGTCGTGCTGCTCGACCTGATGCTCCCTGGCACCGACGGCATCGAGGTGTGCCGGCAGATCCGGGCCGAGTCGGGCGTCCCGATCGTGATGCTCACGGCGAAGGGCGACACCGAGGACGTCGTACGAGGTCTGGAGACCGGTGCCGACGACTACCTGGTCAAGCCCTTCAAGCCCAAGGAGCTGGTCGCCCGGGTCCGGGCCCGGCTGCGCAGCCACGACACCGAGCCGGAGAACCTCACGATCGGGCCACCGGAGGACGCCGTCACGATCGACGTGCCGGGCCATGTGGTCGCCCGCGACGACAAGGTCATCAGCCTCACGCCGCTCGAGTTCGACCTGCTGCTCGCCCTCGCCCGGCGGCCCAAGACGGTCTTCACGCGTGAGGTGCTGCTCGAGCAGGTCTGGGGCTACCGGCACGCGGCCGACACCCGGCTGGTCAACGTGCACGTCCAGCGGCTGCGGGCCAAGGTCGAGCGCGACCCCGAGCACCCGACGGTCGTCCTGACCGTCCGCGGCATCGGCTACAAGGCAGGGCCGGGCTGACCCCCGGCGGCCGGCTGGCCGGCCGGGTCTCGCGGCGCTGGCGCAGGTCGGCCCAGACCCGGGTCGTCGTCACGACCATGGCCGGCAGCGCAGTCGCCGTGATCCTGCTGGCGTCGCTCCTGGTCGGTCAGGTCGGGCGGGGCCTGGTCAGCGCCCGGACCGACGCGGCCCTGGTGACGGCGCAGTCCGGCATCACCAAGGTCACCGACGGCATCAACCTCGTCCACCCGGCCTCGACCGACTCGCCGGTCCTCGACGAGAAGCTGCAGGCCCTCGCACGACAGCTGTCGGATGCGGGTCAGGTCGGCAACCAGTACCGGATCCTGCTCGTCCGCGCGGACGGCAGCGGCACGACCTACGCGACCGAGGGGGTGGCGACGAGCGACATCCCGTCGGTGCTCGACAAGGAGCTGGACGGCGCCCCGCTGGCCTACACCTACGAGCACGACCCCGACCGGCTCGTCATCGGCGGCGTCGTGAACACCTCGCTCGGGGAGTTCCGGCTCTTCCAGTTCTTCCCGCTGTCCTCGGAGCAGTCGACGCTCAGCCTGGTCAGGCGGACGACGATCATCGTCGGCGGCCTGCTGGTGCTGCTGCTGCCGCTGCTGGTCTTCCTGGTGCTGCGCCAGGTCGTGCAGCCCGTCCGGGACGCGGCCCGCACCGCCGAGCGGCTCGCCCTCGGTGACCTCGAGGAGCGCATGGACGTTCGAGGGGAGGACGAGATCGCGCGGCTCGCTGCCTCGTTCAACTCGATGGCGGCCGCCCTGCAGAAGCAGATCCGCCAGCTGGAGGACCTCAGCCGCGTGCAGCGCCGGTTCGTCGCGGACGTCACCCACGAGCTGCGGACCCCCATCACCACCGTCCGGATGGCCGCGGACGTCCTGCACGAGGCGCGCACCGACTTCCCCCTGGCAGCGGCTCGCAGCGCCGAGCTGCTCCAGACCGAGCTGGGCCGCTTCGAGCTGATGCTGTCGGAGCTGCTGGAGATCTCCCGGTACGACGCGGGCGACGCGCAGGTCGATGCCGAACCGACGGACCTGGTCGCTCTCACGCACCGGGTCGTCGACGCCGTACGCCCGCTGGCCGTACGCAAGGGCAGCGAGCTCGTCGTCCACGGGGACGGTCCGGTCGTCGCGGACCTCGACCACGTGCGGATCGAGCGGGTGCTGCGCAACCTGGTCGTCAACGCGATCGAGCACGGCGAGGGCCACCCGGTCGAGATCCGCGTCGCCGGGGACTCCACGGCCGTCGCCGTCACCGTCCGGGACCTCGGGGTCGGGCTCAAGCCGGGAGAGGACCGGCTGGTGTTCACGCGGTTCTGGCGAGGAGACCCGTCGCGGGCCCGCAACACCGGCGGCACCGGCCTCGGCCTCGCGATCGCGCACGAGGACACCCGGGTGCACGGCGGCCGGCTCGATGCCCGCGGCCGCCCCGGGCAGGGCGCCGTCTTCCGGATGACGCTGCCGCGCTCCGTCGGTGGAGAGCTCGACGGCAGCCCGCTGCCTCTCGACCCGGTCCGGACCCGCGCGTGACACGCCGCTCCCGCCGCCGGGCGCCGCGCCGCCCTCTCAGGACCGCTGCTGCGCTGCGGCCCCTGCTCGTCCTGCTCGTCGCGGGCTGCTCGCTGCCCCTGCCCGCCGGCGTCCACACGCCGTCCAAGGTCGCCGGGCAGGACCAGACCGCCGAGCTGCAGGTCCTCCCGCAGGGCCCGACCCCGGGCCAGGGGGCCAACGCGGCTGTCGTCGGCTTCATCGCCGCTCAAGCCAGCCCGCTGGGGCACTACGCGATCGCGCGGCAGTACCTCACCGGCCGGGCCGCGACCGACTGGTCGCCCGACCGGACCATCCGCGTCTTCGACCCCGAGAAGGAGAACGTCGGCAAGCCGGACCGACCCAACCCGATCCAGAGCAACGTCCAGGTCACGATGACGACGATCGCCACCGTCGACAGCTCGGGTCACTACGAGCCAACGACCGGCAAGGCGAACGACGCCTACGGACTGACGAAGACCGCGGCGGGCTGGCGCATCAGCTCCCTGCCGGAGGGTCTCGGCCTGCAGCTCTCCCAGACCGACCTGGTGCGCACCTTCGCGGTCCGCAACGTCTACTACCTGGCGCCGCAGCAGCACGCCGGCGATCCTCGCCACCTGGTCCCGGACCGCGTGTTCCTGCCCAACGGCCCGGACCTCGAGGTCGCGCTGGTGCAGCGGTTGCTGACGGCGCCGAGCCTGGCGCTGGCGGGCAGCGTGTCGGAGCAGCCGTCGCCGTCGCTGTCGGCGGTGTCGGTCACGTCGAGCGGCGGCGTCGTCACGGTCACGCTGACACGGGAGGCCGAGGTCTACGACGGGGCGGAGCTGCGCGACCTGTTCGCGCAGCTGGTCTGGACACTGCGCCAGGTCCCGACGTTCACCGGGCTTCGGCTGCGGACCGCGAGCAAGGTGCTGCGGCTGGACGGCGCTCCCGAGGTCGAGCCGGCGTCGGCCTTCGCGTCCTACGACCCCAGCGGACTCGCCGCGGACGCGTCCTACTACTACCTGTCGGCGGGTCGGCTGCGCTCCTCGGCGACGCCCGCCGCGACGTTTGCGGCGACGGGCCTGGAGGCGATCGCGGTCAGCCCGCGCGGCGATCGGGTCGCAGCCCTGCGCCGCCGCGGTGGCCGCGACGAGGTGCTCCTCGGGACGACGCACGGAGCGGCCGTCACCACGGCCGCCCGCGAGGTGGGGCTCACCTCGCCGACCTGGGGCTCGGGCGAGGTCGGTCTCTGGATGATCGAGGGCGGGAGCCGGCTCGTGCGGGTCGACCCCGGGGGCGGTGGGCTGCAGTCGGTCGCGGTGCCGGTACGGCCTGGCGGTCCGCTGGTGTCCCTGGCGGTGTCGCGCGACGGCGTGCGCGCGGCCCTCGTCGTACGGGACGACGTCTACGTCGGCCGGATCGCGTGGAACGGCGGCGCGGCCAGCCTGCTGGACCTTCACCTCGTCGCCACCACCGGGCAGGTGCAGCAGGTCGTGTGGTCGACGCCGACCGAGATCGTCGTGCTGCTCGGCAGCAGCACTGGCGCGCGGGTCGTGCAGCGCCTGGCCATCGACGGCAGCGTGCCGGTGCCGCAGCTCGGGCCCGGTCTGCTCAGCCCGACGGCGATCACCGCTGCCGGTGGGACCGTCCTGGTGACCTCGGGCAGTCCTTCGCACATCTACGTGCTGGGTCGCGCGACCGCCCTGCAGAAGGGCACGCAGCCCGTCTTCCCGGGCTGATCCACAGGCCGTCCCACCGGGTCTGTCCGGGCGGCAGGCTGCGGGGGTGCTCACTGCGCTCCTCGACCTGGTGCTCCCGCGGACCTGCAGCGGTTGCGCGGCTGCCGGTCCGCCGCTCTGCGCCGACTGCCGAGCCGTGCTGCGCGCGGAGCCGATCGGCCGGGTGCGCCCGACCCCGTGTCCCGCCGGGCTTCCCGAGGTCGCCGCGCTGTCGTCGTACCAAGGCCCGGTGCAGCGACTTCTCCTGTCCCACAAGGAAAGGGGGCAGCTGAGCCTCACCCGTCCGCTCGGTGCCGGCCTCGCCGCGACGGTGCGGTCGCTCGGCGTCCGGGAGGTCGTCCTCTGCCCGGTGCCGAGCTCGCCGAGGGCGGTGCGGCAGCGCGGTCACGACCACGCGATGCGGCTCGCTCAGGCGGCCGCCCAGGACCTCGGCACGAATGCGCTCCGGCTGCTGGTTCCGGCCCGCGCTGTCGCCGACCAGTCGGGCCTCACCACAGCGCAACGGGCCCGCAACCTCGCGGGCGCGCTTCGTGGCGTCGGTCTCCCCGGCCGGCCCGTCGTGGTCGTCGACGACGTCATGACGACCGGCGCCACGCTCGTCGAGGCCGCGCGTGCGCTCGCGGCGCAGGGCCATCCGGTCGTCGCTGCCGCGGTCGTCGCTGCGACCGAAAGACGGGTCAGATGACCCTTTCGGGCCAGACCCCTTCTCGTCGGGCGATAGCCGCTCTATGGTCGACACAGGTGCCCCAGACGGCACCCGCACGGCGCCACCCCACGGGGTTCTCGCCGAGAGACAGGAGGTCTGCCACACCGCTGAGACGGCGGGGCGCCGGCACTGGCTCTCACACAGCGCCTCTGCTCGCCAGAGGCCCGAAGGAGAACACTTTGGACATCGTCGTGAAGGGACGCAATGTCGAGGTCCCGGAGCACTTCCGGACCCATGTCCAGGAGAAGATGGCGCTCAGTGAACGCCTCGACCCCCGCGTCTACCACGTCGACGTCGAGCTCTTCCACGAGAAGAACCCACGACAGTCCGCCCAGTGCCAGCGGGTGGAGATCACGGTGCGGGGCAAGGGCCCCGTCATCCGCGCGGAGGCGTGCGGCGAGA
>JAODNF010000217.1 GCA_025464915.1 Frankiales bacterium
GTCGCCGGCGACGTCGTCGGTCTTCTTGGCGACCTCCTTGACGAGCTCAGCACCGATCTTCTCGTAGGGGTCCTCGAGCTCGATCTCCTTGGCGATGGAGACACCGTCGTTGGTGATCGTGGGGGCGCCCCACTTCTTCTCCAGGACGACGTTGCGGCCCTTCGGACCGAGGGTGACCTTGACGGCGTCGGCGAGCTGGTTCATGCCGCGCTCGAGGCCGCGACGGGCCTCTTCGTCAAACGCGATCAACTTGGCCATACGTGGATTCCTCCATGGTTCGGGGTACCTCCCCGCGGTGCCCGCGACGGAGGACCGGGTTGCCGGTCTCACCTAGGGGAGATCTGGCACTCAGGGGTGCCGAGTGCTACCCCATTATTGGCACTCTCCCCCCGAGAGTGCAAGCGCCCGGTGTTCGCCGGCAGCGGAGGGCCGACCCTGGACCGGCGACGGTGCGGAAGCCCCGCCTGGGCCCACGCGGAGGTCCGCACAGTGCCGACCTGGCCGGGGACTGTGCGGACGCCCGGCCTGCGCGCACGCGGACGGTCCGCACAGTGCCGCGGCACGCATCCGCCGGCCGACGGGGGACGAACACCTGACGTGATCCCCCGCGGGCGGGACGCGGCACGGCTGGCCCTGGTCGCTGCGTCCCGCTCGGGGATCAGCCTGCGGCGCCGCTCTTGGCGAAGGCGGCGTACGACGGGGCGATCGTCACCGTCGGCACACTCGTCAGGGCGGTGGCCTCGATCGTCTTCAGCCCGTCGCCGGTGTTGAAGAGCACCGTCTCGGCGTCCGGGTCCACCAGCCCGGCCCGCAGCAGCTGCCGCAGCGTCGCGACGGTCACCCCGCCGGCGGTCTCGGCGAACACGCCCTCGGTCTCCGCGAGCAGCGAGATGCCCTCGATGACCTCCGCGTCCGACACGTGACCCATGGCGCCCCCGGTGCGACGCACGACGTCCAGCGCGTAGGGCCCGTCCGCCGGGTTGCCGATGGCGAGCGACTTCGCGATGGTGTCCGGCTTCACCGGCTTGACGGTGTCCCAGCCGTTCTCGAAGGCGGTCGCGATGGGCGAGCAGCCCGTGGCCTGGGCGCCGAACACCTTGTAGGGCGAGGCGTCGACCAGCCCGAGCTTCACCAGCTCGCGGAACGCCTTGTCCACCTTCGTCAGCAGCGACCCAGACGCCATCGGGATGATCACCTGCGAGGGCAGTCGCCACCCGAGCTGCTCGGCCACCTCGTACCCGAGGGTCTTGGACCCCTCGGCGTAGTAGGGCCGGACGTTGACGTTGACGAACGCCCACTCCTCCTGCTCGGCGATCTCGGAGCACAGCCGGTTGACGTCGTCGTAGTTGCCGTCGACCGCGACCAGGGTCTGGCCGTAGACCGCGGTCTGCACGACCTTGCCCTGCTCGAGGTCGGACGGGATGAAGACGACGGCCTTGAGCCCGACGTGCGTCGCGTGCGCGGCGACGCTGTTGGCGAGGTTGCCGGTGGAGGCGCAGGACACTGTCTCGTAGCCGAAGGCCTTGGCGGCGGAGAGAGCCACCGACACGACGCGGTCCTTGAAGGAGTGCGTCGGGTTGCCGCTGTCGTCCTTCACGTAGAGCTTGCGCATGCCCAGCGCCTTCGCGAGGTTGGGTGCCTCACGCAGCCGGGTCATGCCGGCGCCGAGGTCGACCCGGGTCGCGAGGTCCTGCCCCGCGGGCAGCAGCCCGGCGTAGCGCCAGATGGTCTGCGGACCGGCCTCGATGGAGGCCCGGGTGACGAGGCCCAGCTTCTCGTCGTCGTACTCGACCTCGAGAGGGGCGAAGCACTCCGCGCACACGTGCACCGGGGCGAGGGGGATCTGGTGGCCGCACTCGCGACAGACGAGGCCGATGGCCGGGGAACCCGCGAAAGCCGCGGGGATGAGCGAAGTCATGACAAGTGCTCCTCATCTTTCCCGCGCTGTGTCGCGGGACGGAGTTGGCACCTGGCTCAGGTCGAGCTGGTTGCCGGGGCGTCATCGGGCCGTGTCCCTGGTGCCCCTCGGGATGAAGACGTGCATGTGAAGTTGTGCTGCCAGGATAGCGGCGTGCTGGAGATGACCGCGAGGCTGTTCCCGTCCCCTCTCGACCAGAGACGCGGGATCGTCCGCATGCACCCCGACGCGCTCACGGCGCTCGGCCTGTCGGTGTGGGACCTCGTGACGGTGACGGGCACCCGGACGACCGGCGGGATGGTGGCCCTCGCCCCGCCGGGCCGCGGTGCGCACGAGCTGCTCTGCGACGAGCTGGTGCTCGGCAACGCAGGGGTCCCGGACAACGGCGTCGTACGGGTGGAGCGGGCGCCCGACGTCGAGGCGCTGTCAGTGACGGTGAACGCGTCGAAGGAGATCATCAGCACCGTCTCTCCCGAGATCCTGCGCACGTCGCTTCTCGGCAAGGTGATGACCACTGGTGACCAGGTCTCGCTGCTCACCAACGACCTGCGCCCGCTCCCCGAGGTCGACGTCGTCGCGACCCGGCGCTCCCTCGCGAACCTGCTCGGGCCGGCCTGGTCCTCGCTGCTGCTCGAGGTCGCGGCGGTGTCCCCCGCGGGGCCCGCCGTCGTGACGATGGCGACCGTCGTCGGCTTCCAGGGCGGGCTGTCGACGACGGGGTCCGCCACGCCGCTGGTGCTCCCGGCCTCGGGGCCTGTCCACGCGCCGGCCGAGCT
>JAODNF010000241.1 GCA_025464915.1 Frankiales bacterium
ATCGCCCGGAGCGCGTCCATCAAGCACGGTCAGGCGTCGGTCATCTTCTCGCTGGAGATGAGCAAGACCGAGATCACGATGCGTCTGCTGTCGGCCGAGGCGCGGGTGCCGTTGCACCACATGCGGGCCGGCTCGATGACCGACGACGACTGGGCGCGCCTGGCCCGCCGCATGGGTGAGGTCGCCGAGGCGCCGCTCTACATCGACGACTCGCCCAACCTGACGATGATGGAGATCCGGTCGAAGGCACGTCGCCTCAAGCAGCGCAACGAGCTGCGACTGATCGTCATCGACTACCTCCAGCTGATGAGCGGCAACAAGAAGGCCGAGAGCCGTCAGCAGGAGGTCAGCGAGCTGTCGCGGAACCTCAAGCTGCTGGCCAAGGAGCTCGAGGTCCCGGTCATCGCGATGAGCCAGTTGAACCGTGGCGCCGAGCAACGCACCGACAAGAAGCCACTGCTCGCCGACCTACGCGAATCGGGCAGTATCGAGCAGGACGCGGACATGGTGTTGCTGCTGCACCGCGAGGACGCGTACGAGAAGGAGAGCCCGCGCGCCGGCGAGGCCGACTTCATCGTGGCCAAGCACAGGAACGGCCCGACGGCGGTCATCACCGTCGCGTTCCAGGGCCACTACTCGCGCTTCGTGGACATGAGCACGAGCTAGCAAGGTGCCGACGTTGCGGCTGGGGCGAGAAGTTGGCCTGCAACCCGAGAAATCTGAGAAGTTGACGTCTCTTTCGGTCTTCGCGGAGAAATGCGGGCTGTCGCCCGAGGCATGGTGCGGCTCTAGTTCTTTGTGCTGACGGGCGCCGGTGCCGGTTCCTTCGGCTGCACCCGGCGACACGCGCTGCTCGCAGTGCTGGCCCGACATGTGTTGATCGATCGTCCGCGGCGCAGCGGCCGCATTCGCCATGTCGTCGGCTCGTGGCTCGGACGAACTCGGCTGGACCGGTGGTGCGAGGTGTTCCCGTGCTCTCGGAAGTGGATCCATAGCACGCTCAGAGTTGCTTCACGCGGTTGCGTCGACGCGACTGCTGGGCCTACTCTCCGTAGTACAGTCCCGGACCGCCCCAAGGAGACAGCACTATGATCATGATCCGTGCATTCGAGATCGAGGCGACGCCTGAGGAACTCGACGCCTCGTCGGTCGTCGCGGACCTCCTCGCCGCGGTCGGCAGCCGTATGTCCGAGCGGGCCCCGGCAGTGGTGCCAGCGGACGTCGTCGAGGAAGACGACGCAGAGGCTGGAGACGGTGACGGCGCCACCGCACCGGTCGACGGCCCCTCGGCGATCCCCGGCGTGGCGGCCGAAGGCCAGGCAACACTGCTGGATCTTCTCGCCCGCAACCCCGCAGGGGACCTCTTCGTCCGATTCCTCGCGGAAACGACTTCCTGGCCCGCTGCTGGTGCCCACGGGATCAAGCGGAAGTCGGCTCCAGCCGGCTCTCCGCTCGACTCCTCCCGCTACCTGCGGCTGCGAAAGCAGGGCAGCCAGCTCGGGGGGTTCGCGTACGTCTTCGCTGCGGACGGACTCGTGAACGTGCGACTCAGGTTCGACTCCGATGAGGAGCTGAAGACTGTCGCCTCACGGGCCGGGCGCATCCACAAGGGCCACCCGGAGTACCGCGTCAACATCCGCATCACCGACGAAGACAGCCTCATCCAAGCGATCGACCTGGCGCGCCGAGCGTACGACCTGACGTAGACCGCGCGAGCTCCCACCGAGTGGGTGACGTGCGACCCGGCCCGCGTCAGCTCGAACGCGGGAATGCCGAGGCAAAACGCCGCCCGAGGGCGGTGACGGCTCAGTTAGACACGGCTGCCGTGAGTCCGTCCGAACCGCCCTGCCGCCTAGGTTGTGCCCGTGGACTTCGAGCCTGGGCAGCGCGCGCGGATCCCGCATCGCCCTGATCTTCCGGGCTTCGTCCTGATCGACGACGCTCGGCCGGTAGGCGAGGGATGGCGGCTGTACATCGAGGTCACGCCGGGCGACCTCAAGAAGATCGACCTGACGGCCGGCGAAGCCGCTGCCTGCGAGGTCCTGATCGAGGACGGCGCCGGGGACAGCAAGGCTCTACTTGCCGGGCTGTGGACCGCCTGGATGCGTGCGGCGAGCTCCGGCGCCCGGTCGGCGGTCCTCGCGTCGTCGCCGCTGAAGCCGTACGCGCACCAGATGAACGCCGTCTACGGCGCGATGCTCCCGCAGCCCCGGCTCCGGTTCCTTCTCGCGGACGAGCCGGGCACCGGCAAGTTCTCGCAGTGTCCGGGGGCCGGTCAGGCGCTTGCCGATGAGACGGAGGTTCGTCAGCACAAATGACCATGCAGTCAACTGCACGGCCGCTCGCTGGGGCAGGGGCATCGCTCATGCCGATGAGGATGAGGGTGCGCCTCCAGGTGGACATCACTGCCCACCGGGAGGCGCACCGCGGTCAGCTCACGGCGCGGGCGGCGCGCTCGATGAGCCGCGTGGTCACGTCCGGATGGGACATCATCGGGACATGTGATGCGGCGACGTGCTCGATCACGGCGCCGGCGCGCTCTGCCATGAACAACTGGGTTGCAGGCGGAATCGCGTGGTCGTTGGTGGAGACCAGGTACCAGGCCGGGATGGACTTCCAAGCTGGCGTGGCGGACGGCTCTGTGAACGCGGCGACCGAGAACGGTCGCTGTTCGGCTTGCATGAGTCGGGTCTGGCTGAGCGGCAGGTCGCCGGCGAACGCGTCGTGGAAGGCGCTGGCCTTGATGTAGAGGTCGGTGCCTTCAGCGCCGTTCGGCAGGGGGTAGGTACGGGTGTCGAGCGCTTCGGGCGTGATCATGGTGCCGGGGTTCTTGGCGACGAGGCCCTGGAGGCTCTCCCCTTGGTCGGGTGCGAAGGCGGCGATGTAGACGAGGGCTTTGACGTTCGGAACTCCAAAGGCGGCGTTGGTGATGACGGCCCCGCCGTAGGAGTGGCCGACCAGCACGATGGGGCCTTGGATCGTCTTGAGCACGCTGCGGATGTACTCGGCGTCGGAGGACAGACCGCGCAGCGGGTTGGCCGGCGCGATTACTGGATAGCCGTCAGCCTGCAGCCGGCTGATCTCACCATCCCATCCGGAGGAGTCGGCCCAGCCGCCGTGAACGAGCACGACAGTCGGCTTGGATCGGTCGGCGGTCGCGCTCTTGTGGCTGGTCGCGGACGCGGCCGACATCACCCCGAACGTCAGGCCGAGCGTGGCCGTGGCCGCGGTAGCGAGGGCGACCCATCGGCGGTGGCCGTGAACGAAGCGGTTGCGAAGCATGGCAGGAACTTCCTTTCGATGACATGGCGCCGGCGCCGGCGCTGTGCGGTGCGACGGCATCGGTGGGTGAAGCGGCGCCGGCTATCGGGCGGACGCCTTCTTGATGAACGCGGCGACGGCCGTCGGCTGAGAGACGTAGACCGAGTGGCTGCCTGCAACCTCTGTGACGGTCGCGCCGGCTCGCTCAGCCATTGCACGCTGAGCAGGCGGAGGGATCATCTGGTCGTCGCTTGCGACGAGGTAGAAGCTTGGCTTGGACCGCCAGGCGGGATCGCTAACGGCGCCTTCGAGGGCGGCGACGCCCCACGGGACCTGCGAGTCGGCCATGAACGCGGCCTGCTTCGCAGGGAGGTCGGCTGCGAACGAAGCGTGGAAGCGGTCGCGGTCGAGGTACAGGTAGCCGTTCCGCGGAGGCAGGATCGGCGGTACCGGTGCGCCGGGAGCTGGGTTAGCGATCAGAGTGTTGACTGATTCGCCCTTGTCGGGCGCGAACGCGGCCACGTAGACGAGGGCCGACACGCTGTTGTGTGTGCCTGCCTCGCTGATCACGACGCCGCCGTAGGAGTGGCCCACGAGAACGGCGTCGCCATTCAGGCCGTCGAGGGCCTGGCGGGTGGCCTCGACGTCGCCGTCAAGGGACTGTGTCGGGTTCTGCACGATGCTGACGCGGAACCCGTCTGCGGTGAGGGCGTCATAGACCCCCTGCCATCCGGAACCGTCGACGAATCCGCCGTGCACCAGCACCACGTTGAGCGTAGGGGCTGTGCTCATGTCCTTCTCCTTCCAGGAGAACTAGGTGACGATCACGGAAGGTAGGGACGGGCGTGGGGCATTGTCTTAGGTCGGATGACTGGCACGGCGACGTAGGTACGGGCGCCGATCGCGGGCGGTAGCCAGGGGCGGAGCGGTTAGTGCGCTGGCGTCCCAGCGCCCGTTCGCTCCCGTCCAAGACGCACCCCCGCTGTCTGACCGATCTTGGTCATCGCGTACTG
>JAODNF010000271.1 GCA_025464915.1 Frankiales bacterium
GTGTGCGATCGCCGGGGTGCTGAGAGGGTGGTCCTCGTACGCCGAAGGGGTGACTTCGCTCTCACCCTCCCGCCAGGGGACAGACCGTCAGATACGGTCCGTGTTCGAGACTTCCGAGACCATGACCCGGAGCGAAGTTCACTCGTTCGAAGTTGGGGGCTTTCCAGCGGTCCCGTTCATCTCACAACACGGGCAAGCACTGATCCGCCGGGCGACCTGGTCGCCAACTGGCCCGGCGGGGAGCACAGAGGCGAAACCGGGCCCACCGAGTCAGGGAGCCCGACCCGTGCCGTTCCGCAGCGCAGCCTCTTCCCCAGGCAGCAACCTCGACGCCACCCTCGAGGTGGACCTGGAGCGTCGTCTCGTCGCCGTCCACGACCGGAGCAGGCCTCGAGTCAGCGTGGTCATCCCGGCGCGCAACGAGGCTGCGAACCTGCCGCACGTGCTGTCGGCCCTGCCGCCGGAGGTGTACGAGGTGGTGCTCGTCGACGGCCGCAGCAGCGACGACACGGTGTCGGTGGCCCGCGAGCACCGGCCCGACATCCGGGTCGTCCAGCAGACCCGCAGGGGCAAGGGGAACGCCCTCGCCTGCGGCTTCGCGGCAGTGCGCGGCGACATCATCGTCATGCTCGACGCCGACGGGTCCGCAGACCCGTCCGAGATCGCGCGCTACGTCGACGCCCTTCTCGAGGGCGCCGACTTCGCGAAGGGGACGCGCTTCGCCACCGGCGGCGGCAGCAGCGACCTGACCTGGCTTCGCACCTGGGGGAACAAGGGCCTGAACCTGGTCGTCAACGTGCTCTACGGCACCCGCTACACCGACCTCTGCTACGGCTACAACGCGTTCTGGACGCGCTGCCTGCCGGTGCTGGCCCTCGACGCGGGGGAGTCCCAGGAGGACAGGAAGCTCTGGGGCGACGGGTTCGAGGTGGAGACCATCATCAACACCCGGATCGCGCGCGGCGGCCTGAAGGTCGTCGAGGTGCCCAGCTTCGAGCTCGAGCGGATCCACGGCGTCAGCAACCTCAACACCTGGCGCGACGGGTTCCGCGTCCTGCGGGCGGCGCTCACCGAGCGCGTCCGTCCGAGGCACCGCCGCGAGGCCAGCCTCCTCGTGCTCGACCTGACCGCTCTGGAGGCCGCCGAGGCCGAGGCGGCCACCGCCTAGCCTGATCCGGTGGAGCTGGCGGCCGTCCTGTGGGACATGGACGGCCTGCTGGTCGACAGCGAGCCGCTGTGGACGGTCGCCGAGGTCGCCCTGGCCGAAGAGCTCGGCGGCGTCTGGAGCGACCAGCTCAAGGCGGCCGTCGTCGGCACCCGGCTCGACGTGGCGATCCCGGCGATCCTCGAGCACTACGGTCGCGACACCGACCCCGAGACCGTCGCCTGGGCCGGCGCCTGGCTGCTGGACCGGATGGTGCGGCTCTACCAGGAGAACCCGCCGCTGCTGCCCGGCGTCCTCGACCTGCTCGCCGCCGTCCACGAGGCGGGCGTGCCGCAGGCCCTGGTCTCCTCGTCCTACCGGGTGCTCGTCGACGCGGTCCTCGCCCACGGGTACGGACCGTTCGCGCTCACCCTGTGCGGGGACGAGGTCGGGCACGGCAAGCCGCACCCGGAGCCGTACCTGAGCGCAGCCGCCCGCCTCGGCGTCGACCCCCGCGCCTGCGTGGTCCTGGAGGACTCCGCAGCCGGGGTCCTGTCGGGGGAGGCGGCCGGCTGCGCCGTGATCGCCGTCCCGTCGGTGCCCGGCGTGACGGTCCTCGAGACGGGCCGGACGGCGGTACGGCGCTCGCTGGTCGAGGTCGACGTCGCGCTGCTGCGCAGTCTGGTCAACCGGTAGGGGCGACCCGGCGCGGGTGCCCGACGGCCGCGAGCGCAGCTTCGGCGGCCTCGTCCATCAGGGCCTCCGCCTGGGCGCGCAGGCCTGCCGTGGCAAGGGTGTGCGCGCCCTCCGGACCGCCGAAGTGCCGGAGCACCTCGGCCTGGAGCCCCTCTGGGAGGTGCGCCAGGTCGTCCAGGATCGCCTCGCCAGGGGAGGCCCCCAGTCGCACGGGGGTGCCCGCCTGGTGCAGCGCCGCCACGACCTCGTGCGAGCTGCCCAGGACGTGACCGTTCTTGCGGATGTGCGAGAAGGCCAGCTGCGCCGACCGCTTGGCGCGGTTGACGGCCTCCTTGCGCAGGCCGGCGTCGTGCACGAAGCGGCTCCAGGTCGCGCGGCTGCGCAGGTACTGCCGGCTCCCGGAGGACAGCAGCGGGGGCGGCCAGACGAGGCTGACCGGGTTGAGGATCACCACGCCCTCGACCCGCGGCTCGTGCAGGGCCAGCTGGGCGGACCAGAACCCGCCCGAGCACAGGCCCACGAGCAGCAGGGGATCGGGCAGTCCCAGCCCGGGAAGGGCGTCGAGGGCTGCCTGCAGCTGCGGCCGGTAGGACTCGGTGTAGAAGCCCTCGGGGCCGTGCGGGTACGCGTCCGGGCCGGGCGCCTCACCGATGCTGTGAAGGTCGAGCCGGATCGAGGAGATGCCCCAGCCGGCCCACCGCCGGGCCGCGTCGGTCCAGAGCCGGTTCGGGCCCGACCGGCCGATGGCCCCCGCTCCCACGAAGACGGCGGTGAGCACCGGCTCCGCGGCCCGGGTGACGACGCCGTCAGCGGCCTGCAGCACGACCCGCTCCTCGGTCCCGGCGGGGAAGTTCCAGGTGCCCACCGGCACGGCGGCCCGGTCCGGGCGCAGCCAGCCGAGCAGCTCGCGCCCGACGGCCGTGACGGGCTGCGACAGCCGCGGCTCCACGGTCAGCTCGTCGTACCCGGGGCCCTGGGCGGTGGCCACGTCGACGCCGGCGCCCGTCAGGATCTCGACCAGCTTGCGGTCCACGGGCAGCGTGCCGCGGCCGAGCAGCAGGGCACGCTGCAGGCCGCTGAGGTCGAGCCGCGTCGCGTCCAGGGCGGTCAGCTGCTCCTGCGCCCGCACTCCCAACGGGTAGCCGTGGACCCACAGGACGCCGTCGCCGGAGGTGACGGCCTCCAGGGGCTGCGGTGCTCCAGCCGTCGGCTCGCCCGGCTCTCCGGCGAGCGACGCGAAGGCGCGCAGCTCGCGCAGCAGCAACCGGCCGCGACCCGGGGCCGCCCACAGGACCAGGTCGTCGACCGGCGCGCCGTCGGACACGGCCTGCAGGGCCACCAGACCGCCGACCCCCAGCCCGACCACGGTCACGTGGGCGCACGCGGTCGCCTCGCGCAGCTGCGTCACCAGGTCGGTCAGGGCCGCGGACCAGCTGGTCAGGTCCTGGTCCGCGCCCTCGCCCTCGCTGTCACCGGCACCCGGCGGCTGGTAGCGCAGCGCGGGGTACCCGGCCGCCGCCAGGTCCCGGGCCCAGGCCCGCAGGTTGCGGCCAGCGCTCACGCCCTCCCAGCCGAAAGGGGGCACGATCACCACCGCCGTCGACCGGGCCGGACCGACGGGCAGGTGCAGCCCGGTGAAGACGGCACCGGCGCGCGTGGGCACCCATCCCACCTGCTCGGTCACGAAGCGGGTCCCCCAAGGCCTGTCGTGTGCGGAGTCCGACGGGAAGGGTCAGTCCCAGATGTCGGGGTTGTCCTTGCTGATGCGCTGCCACACCGGCTGGAACTGGAACCAGCCGGCGAACTCCCCGCCCACCGTCTCGTAGGTGGCCGCGGCGTTCTCGTCGTCGATGATGCCCGGTGTGCCCGCCGCGTAAGCCATCAACTGCGACTGGGACGTGCGCTCGAGCGTGAGGAACCACCAGGCGGCGCTCTCGACCGAGTGCCCGACCGTGAGCATGCCGTGGTTGCGCAGGATGACGGCCTTCTTGGCCCCGAGCGCGGCGCCGATCCGGTCGCCCTCCTCCGAGCTCAGCACGACCCCGCCGAAGCTCTCGTAGATGCCGAAGTCCCGGTGGAACGCGCAGGCATCCTGGGTGAGCATCTCGATGCCCATCGGGAGGCTGGACAGCGTCTTGCCGTAGGGGCCGTGCGCGTGCGCCGCGGCGATCACGTCCGGGCGCGCGCGGTGCACCGCGCAGTGGATGGCCACTGCCGCGCCGTTCACGGCCCGGTTGCCCTCCACGACGTTGCCGGCGTGGTCCACCCGCACCAGGTCGGACTGCTTGATGAGGCTGAAGTGCATCCCGAACGGGTTGACCCAGTACGAGTCCGGGAACTCGGGGTCGCGCGCCGTGACGTGCCCGGCGACGCCCTCGTCCAGGCCGGCCTTGCTGAACATCCGGAAGGTCGCGGCGAGCGTCACCTTCCGGTGCATCCGCTCCTCCTCGACGGTGGCGAACGTCTGCGGCAGCGGCATCTCCAGGCCCACACCGACCGCGGCTGCGGCGGGGACGGAGTCGATGGCGTCGGTGGTGGTGTGGTCGAGCGTGGTCACAGCAGGCTCCTCACATACGGGCATAGCTGCTCACAGTGTTGCACCGACACGCCGTCAGGGCGTCAGGCCTGCCGCGCCGCGGCCGCCACGTGCCGTGCCTCGGGCTCGTCCGGGTCGGGCACGACGGACGGCCAGGGGAGCAGCGTGCCGCCCTTCTCAGGGCAGAAGGGCTGGTGGTCGCACCACTCGCACAGCCGGCTCGGGTTGGGCTTGAAGTCCCGGAGCTGGGTGGCGCGCTCGATCGCCTCCCACAGCGCGAGCAGCTTGCGCTCGACGGCGAGCAGGTCGCGCTCGTCGGGCTCGTAGGTCAGCACCTGGCGATCACCGAGGTACATCAGCTGCAGCCGCTTCGGGATCGTCCCTCGGGTGCGCCACAGCACGAACGCGTAGAACTTCATCTGGAACAGGGCCTTGCCCTCGAACGACTCGCCCGGGGACCTCCCCGTCTTGTAGTCGCACACGCGCATGGCGCCCGAGGGGGCCACGTCGAGGCGGTCGACGATCCCGCGCAGCCGCAGCCCGCCTGGCAGGACCACCTCGACGTAGGTCTCCCGCTCGGCGGGCTCCAGCCGGCGCGGGTCCTCGAGCGCGAAGTACCCGTTGAGCAGCTGCTTCGCGCTCGCCAGCCAGGTCGCGACCTCGGCCTCGTCCGTGAACAGGCCGGTGACCTCGGGAGCCGTCTCCTTGAGCTTCTCCCACTCCGGTGCCAGCAGGTCGGCGGCGGACTCGGGCGTGCGCTCGCCCGCGGGCAGGTCGAACAGCCGCTCGAGGACGGCGTGGACGAGCGTGCCCCTGGTTGCCGCGGAGGAAGGCGCCTGCGGCAGCCGGTCGATCGTGCGGTAGCGGAACAGCAGGGGGCAGGTCATGAAGTCGCCGGCCCTGGACGGGGACAGCGAGCCGAGGACCGGGAGGGCCTCGAGGCCGATCGCTTCCGCCGTCATGCGCCCCACGGTAGGGCCGGGGACCGACAGGTGAGGGGTCCCACGCCGCGGGCTGTGGACGTCACCGGTTGTTCACAGCCCCGGAACCGGTTTGCAAGCAGCCACGGGCACGGTGGTGGCATGACAGACAACGCACTGCCGACCCCTCCGGTCGCGAACCCCCGCCGCACCAAGCTGTAGCCGCCTCCGGGCGCCGTGCCAGGCTGGGCGCGTGCCTCCCGACGCCAACCCGCTGCTGGCGGCCGTCGTAGCGGCGCTGGCCGGCGTCCGCACCAACCAGCGGGTGCTCGTGCTCGGTGAGGCGCCGCTGCTGCGCCGCGCGCTGTCCGCCGCAGCCGACTGCGACGTCGTGCTCGAGGGCCCGGCCGACATCGTGGTCGCGATCTTCGCCCCCGACGTGCCGACCGCTGTTGCCAACGTCGCCCCCGGCGGCCGGGTGGTGGGGGTCGCCGCCGACATGGGGGCGGCCCAGCGCACCGCCTCCCGGCACGGGCTGGCGCTGCAGTACACGGAGCACGTCGCCGGCCGCGTCGCGTGGTCCGCGCGGCTCCGCGAGGAGACGTCGCCCTAGTCTGGAGCGGTGGCCGAGCAGCAGGTGAGACGACAGGGCCTGCGCATCGCGTCGGTCGTCGGCGTCCCCATCCTGCTGACGCCGATCTGGTTCGTCCTGCCGGCCTACCTCGTGGTGGCGAGCCCCAGCCTGGTCGGCGGGTCCGAGGACGACTACCTCCTGAGCGTCTCGCTGTCCCTCACGCTGCTCGTGAGCGTGATCCTGCACGAGGTCGGGCACTGCGTCGTGGCCCGCGCCTTCGGCCTCCCGGTGAAGAGCATCACGATCAGCCTGCTTGCCGGCTACACCGAGATCGAGGAGCCGCCCGAGACGCCAGGACGCGAGTACGCCGTGGCCATCGCCGGGCCGATGGTGTCGCTGCTGCTGACCGCCGTCTGCTTCGCCGTCGAGAACGGCTTCGAGCCGGGAACGCTCCCACGGCTGGCGTTCGAGGGGGCGGGCGTCGTCAACGGCGTGCTCGCCGTGCTCAACCTGCTGCCCGGGCTGCCGCTCGACGGCGGACGGGTGCTGCGCAGCATCGTCTGGCACCTGCGCAGCGACGAGAACCTCGCCACCCGGTTCGCGGCCCGCGCCGGCATGGTCATCGCCTTCCTGGTCGTGCCCGTCGTGATCGTCGGCCTGCTGCCCGCCGCCGGCGTCGGCGACCACGGCCCCTTCACCATCCTCATGTCCTCTGTCGTGGGTGCCTACATCTACCTCGGCGCCCTCGCCAGCCTGCGCCGCGGCCAGGTCGGTGCCGCGCTGCCCACGATCTCCGTCGCCGCCCTGGCCCGGCCGGCTCTCGCCGTACCCGCGACCCTGCCGCTGTCCGAGGCCGTCCGGATGGCCCACGAGAAGGCGGTCCGCGCCCTCGTCGTCGTGGACAGCAGCGGCCGGCTCGAGGGGGTCGTCAGCGAGAGCTGGGTCCGGCAGGTCCCCGTCGACCGTCGCCCGTGGGTCGTCGTCGCCGACGGCGCCCGGCGCATCGAGAAGGGCCTGGTCCTGGCGGCCGACCTGTCCGGTCAGGCGCTCCTCGACGCGATGCAGGCCACGCCGGCAGGGGAGTACGTCGTCGACGGTCCGGCTCCCAAGGTCCTCACGTCCGCGGACGTGGCGGCAGCCATGCAAGCCACGTGACCGGCGAGGCGACCCGCCGTCGCGGGCTGATGGCCGAGGGCGACCAGGTGCAGCTCACCGACCCCAAGGGCCGGATGCACACGATCACCCTCGTCGCGGGCAAGCAGTTCCACACCCACAAGGGGATCCTCGAGCACGACAGCCTCATCGGCGGCCCGGACGGCGTCACCGTCGCGATCGGCGCGACGACCTACCTCGCGCTGCGGCCGCTGCTGCCCGACTACGTGCTGTCCATGCCGCGCGGCGCCCAGGTCGTCTACCCCAAGGACAGCGCCAACATCGTCGGGATGGCCGACGTCTTCCCGGGTGCCCACGTCGTCGAGGCGGGCGTCGGGTCCGGGGCGCTGTCCATGTCGCTGCTGCGCGCCATCGGACCGACCGGCCGGCTGTCCTCGTACGAGCGCCGCGCCGACTTCGCCGAGATCGCCCGCGCCAACGCCGAGCGCTTCTTCGGCGGGCCGCAGGACAACTGGTCCATCACCCTCGGGTCGCTGCAGGACGAGCTCGTCGACACCGACAGCGTGAATCAGGCTGACCGGGTCGTCCTCGACATGCTCGCGCCCTGGGAGTGCCTCGACGCCGTCTCGAAGGCGCTGCGTCCCGGCGGCGTGCTGTGCTGCTACGTGGCCACCACGACCCAGCTGTCCCAGACCGTCGAGGCGATGCGGTCCTCGGGCTCCTTCACCGAGCCCCAGTCCTGGGAGACGATGGCCCGCGGCTGGCACGTCGAGGGCCTCGCCGTCCGCCCGCAGCACCGGATGGTCGGCCACACCGGCTTCCTGTGCACCACACGCCGCCTCGCCGACGGTGTCGAGCCCCCGCCCCGCCGCCGCCGCCCCTCCAAGGGCATGTACGGCGAGCGCCTGGCCGAGACCGGCGGCGTGGCCGACCCCGTTGCCGACCCCGAGCGCCTCGACCCCGCACGCCTGCCCTAACCCGCTAACCCGCGCACGGTGCGGACCTCCCGCGTGCTCGCGAGCGCACGATCCGCACAGTCCGCCGTGCCGCGCGGCCGGCCACCGGCGAGCGCCCGTGTGACCCCCCACACCTCCGGGGCCCGGGCGCGCGGCGCGCTTGCGGCTACTTGCCGCACACGGCTTCGAGCAGGCGGGCCTTCTGAGCGGAGGTCAGGTGCGTGTCCGCCTCGACCCCGGGTCGGAGCTGCGCACAGGCTGCCCTCTTCTGGGCCGGCGAGAGGCTGCCCGAACCGGTGCCCGTGGTGAACGTCTGGGTCAGTCCCGTGCTCGACCCCGACCCGCTGCCGGTGAAGACGCCGGTGTCGAGCTCGGAGGTGTCGCTCTTCGCTGGAGGCCGGATGTCCACCGGTGCGCCGAAGTCGGTGAAGTCGACCACGAAGGAACCGTCCGCGGCCGCGAGCCGGCGCACCAGCCCGTCGTCGTCGACGAAGACCTCACCGGTGTCGTCCGAGGAACCGATCTCCACCGCGTTGACGTCGTGCTTGTTGCTGTCGGGCGGCACCGTCACCCGGTAGTGCTTCACCGCGACGCCGTCGATGGTCGTCGTGCCGAGCGGGGTGAAGGTCGCGTGCTGCTTCTCGAGCCGAGCGAACGCCGTGCTGGGGTTGAACTGGCTGAAGCCGTCAGGGGCCCCAGCTGCGTTCCTCGGCAGGTGCACCCAGTGCTTGCCGGGTGCCTTCGCCTGGGCGGCCAACGGCCCGCTGACCCAGCTGTCCCCGCCGATCGTGCGCATCACGGCGGTCTTCCCGCCCTGGCGGAAGGTCAGCTCCAGCGCGTTGTGGCGGAAGTCGATGCTCCCGGTGGCGCCGTCGAACTCGGTCGTGTCCTTGACGTGGAACGTGATCTTCGCTGTGCCTGCGTCGGTCGTGCTCGTCAGGAAGGACTGGGGACCGGCCTTGGGGGAGCCCTGCCAGGTCGCCGCGGTGACGGTCCCGGCGAGGGCGACCACGGCGAGGGAAGCCGCTGCCACCGTCGTACGCCGCTTGTCGCCCCTGGTCCGGCGGGCGATCACGGCGTCGTACCGGTCCGGCGCGTCAGCGGGCAGGGGGGTGTCGCGCAGCAGGGTGATCAGCTGGTCGTCGTTCACGGGTTCACCTCGGAGAGCTCGGGGGAGAGGGCGGCGCGGAGCTTGGCGAGGCCGCGGGAGGACTGGGACTTGACGGTGCCCGGGGAGCAGCCGAGGACGCGGGCGACCTCGGCCTCGGGGAGGTCCTCGACGTGCCGGAGGACCACGACGGCGCGCTCGCCCTTGGTCAGCGTGAGCAGCGCCCGGCGCAGCTGGTCGCGGTCGTCGCTGACGGGGTAGGGGTCGTGCCCCGACTCCGGGAGCACCTCGGTGGCCACCTCGCCGCGCCACTTGCGCTGCCAGCGCGAGGCGTGGGTGTTGACGATCACGGTGCGCAGGTAGGCGTCGGGAGAGCCCTGGGCGGCGACCCGGTCCCACACGCGCATCAGCTTGGTCAGGGCGGTCTGGAGGAGGTCCTCCGCGTCCGCCGGGTTCCCGGTGAGGAGGTACGCGGTCCTGAGGTGGCGGGGTGCGCCACCGACCACGAACTCGCGGAAGCCTGCTGGGTCTCTCATCGCCCTCCCCCTTCGCGGGACGGTCCCGCACTCTCCTACACCGGGTGGGGCACCCCCGTGGTTGTCACGGTTTGTCGCAAGGCAGCCCGGAACCCGTCGGTGCGCCGAACGGCATTCAGCAGACAGGATGAGGCTCCGCGTACATAGGATGCGGTTCCAGAGCACGAACCCGACTGACGACGGGGAGGTAGAGCACATGGCAGGGACGCGTGGTGTGTCCGCTGGAGGTGGCGCCGATGACGGGTCAGCGGAGTCCAGCGACCTGAAGGCCCAGGTGACCTTCCTCGAGGAGGAGATCGCCGTGCTCCGCCGCAAGCTGGTGGACTCGCCACGGCAGGTGCGGGCCCTCGAGGAGCGGCTGACCGAGGCGCAGGCGTCGCTGGCCGGCGCGACCGGGCAGAACGACCGCCTGGTCAGCACCCTCAAGGAGGCGCGCGACCAGATCGTGGCGCTGAAGGAGGAGGTGGAGCGGCTGGCCCAGCCCCCCAGCGGCTTCGGGTACTTCCTCGGCATCCACGACGAGGACTCCGTCGACATCTTCACCGGCGGGCGCAAGCTGCGCGTCACCGTCAGCCCGGCCATCGACGTCAAGGACCTGCGCAAGGGCCAGGAGGTCATGCTCAACGAGGCCCTCAACGTCGTGAAGGCCCTCGAGTTCGAGCGGCAGGGCGACGTCGTCATGCTCAAGGAGGTCCTCGAGGGCGGGGACCGCGCGCTCGTCATCGGGCACACCGACGAGGAGCGGGTCGTGATGATCGCCGACTCCCTTCTCGACCAGCCGATCAAGGCCGGCGACTCGCTGCTGCTGGAGACCCGCAGCGGCTACGTCTACGAGCGGATCCCGAAGTCCGAGGTCGAGGAGCTCGTCCTCGAAGAGGTGCCGGACATCAACTACTCCGACATCGGCGGCCTGGCCGCGCAGATCGAGTCGATCCGCGACGCGGTCGAGCTGCCCTTCCTGCACAAGGAGCTGTTCAAGGAGCACCAGCTCCGCCCGCCGAAGGGCGTCCTGCTCTACGGGCCCCCCGGCTGCGGGAAGACGCTGATCGCGAAGGCGGTCGCGAACTCCCTCGCCAAGAAGGTCGCCGAGGTCACGGGCAAGCCCGAGGGACGGGCGTTCTTCCTGAACATCAAGGGCCCCGAGCTGCTCAACAAGTACGTCGGCGAGACCGAGCGGCACATCCGGTTGATCTTCCAACGAGCCCGGGAGAAGGCGACCGAGGGCACTCCGGTCATCGTGTTCTTCGACGAGATGGACTCGATCTTCCGCACCCGCGGGTCGGGCGTCTCGAGCGACGTGGAGACGACGATCGTCCCGCAGCTGCTGAGCGAGATCGACGGCGTCGAGACCCTCGAGAACGTCGTCGTCATCGGTGCCTCCAACCGCGAGGACATGATCGACCCGGCCATCCTGCGGCCCGGCCGCCTCGACGTGAAGATCAAGATCGAGCGCCCCGACGCGGAGGCGGCGAGGGACATCTTCAGCAAGTACCTCGTGACCGAGCTGCCGCTGCACGCCGAGGACCTCGCCGAGCACGGCGGCTCCCGCGAGGCGACCCTCGCGGCCATGGTCCAGGGCGTCGTCGAGCGCATCTACACCGAGGCCGAGGAGAACAGGTTCCTCGAGGTCACCTACGCCGGCGGGGACAAGGAGATCCTGT
>JAODNF010000285.1 GCA_025464915.1 Frankiales bacterium
GTCGAGGTGTTCGACGACCCAGCGGGTGGCGGCCAGCGAGTCCCGGAACGCATCCGGCGCGGGGTGTTCGGGCGCGAGCCGGTAGTCGACCGACACCACGACGCAGCCGGCGGCCTCGGCGAGGCGGCGGGCGGTGGGCTCGGACGTGTCGAGGTCGCCGATGACGAACCCGCCGCCGTGGATGAACAGGATCGTCGGGGTCGGGCCCTCGACGTCCGGGCGGTAGATGCGGGCCTTGCGGCCGTTGACCGTGGTCTCCTCGACCGCCCGCACCGGCAGCAGGGTCGCGGGGTCGCGCATGTCGACCGTGAACAGCCGGAACCCCGCCCGCGCGGTCACCGCGTCGGACAGCGGCGGCGCGCCGGCGAGCATCGGGAGGAGGGCAGCGATCTCAGGGTCCACCGGCATGCGCTCAACTTAGAGGTCCCTACCTCTCGTGACACGCAGCGCCCTTCAACCGTGCCCGGCTGAGCGTGGAAGGTGCGTGGTCCAGAGCGCCCGTTGCCCGGAACCGTAGGGACGTCAGGTCAGCTCGCGATCAGTCCGGTCCACGTCAGGCTGTCCTTCAGCGTTGTCGGCACCAGCCGAACTCGAGGGTCGAGCTCCTGCCGGTCACCGCGGGCGAAGGCTCTCAAAATGCGCTCGTCGAGTACACCCTTGGGTCCGGAGGCCTCCGCCCATCCCCACCGGGTCACCTCGAAGCCCAGGTCTTCGAGCTCCTCGTCCTGCTTCTTGTCGTGAATCACTCCCTGACGGTCCTTGTACTTGAACAGGCCGTCCGCCTGGCCGATCGTGTTGTGGTCCCGCCAGAGGCCATCGACTCGGGCAACCAGGCGCTCGCCTACGTAGACGCGGATCTGCGGCTCAGGCATCTCGATGCCGAGCGTGTGACAGGCCCCCCAGGAGAGCGACTCGAGTGCGGTCTCGTGCAGGCCGTTCGCACGTTGCGCGACCTTCAGCGCGTTCCAGCCGCCGGGCCATTCCACCCGTGCGCGAGCGAGAGCGATCAGCTCCTCCTGTTCCAGGCCTCGGCGAAGTGCGCCGTCGGTCGCGATGAGCGCACTGCGGAACGACTCCTGCCTGCCCAGGTCGTTCGCCGTGCGACTCAGGCACGCGACGGGGACGCAGTCGATCTCCGTGCGCTCCTCAGGGGGAAGGGTCGCCACACGCTCGTGCCGGTTTTTTCCCTTGGCTCGTCCGCCATCGCCGTCTCGGAGGAGCTGGGGCTGCGAGGGCATGTCCTTGCCGAGCAGGGGCAGGTCGTGGAACACGGCCGAGGACCTGCGCGCTGCCACCCAGGCGGCCCCCTTGCGCAGCAACCGACCCGAGACGGTGAGTCGGTGCTGGCCGCGGGCGTCAGCCGCCAACCACACCGCCTCTGCCACGAAGACACCGCGTTCCAGCTTTCGCCAGGCCCGAACGTCGACGAGGTGCGTGATGATCCGCGGATCTGAGTGCTGGGCCAGCACCTGGGCGGTCGTGAACGGCCGGGCCAAGGTGACGGACCACATGACGAGTGCTTCGAGCTCCACGAGCTGCAGCGTGGCTCGTTCAGCGTGTGTGCGTTCGCGGCCGTCCACAGGGTGCCTACGGTTCCTGACAGTCGAGCTGCCCCGGCGACGTGATCCTGAGCGTGAAACGGCTCCGGCAGCGTGAGGTGGTGCCAGGAAAGGTAGGGACCTACGAGGCGCGGGCGGGGCGGTCGAAGGGGCGCAGGGAGCGCTGGTCGCGGAAGGGGTCGACGTGAGCGGCTTCCAGTCCGAGCCAGGCCCGCAGGCCCTGGGCGCCGAAGGCCGGCGAGGCCCACGAGCCGCGGACCAGCCGGACGCCGTCGGACTCGAGCCAGCGCAGCACGCAGTGCGCCTCCTCGGCCGTGGCCGCGGGCAGCGGGCCGGCGCCGGGCAGCACGGTCTCGCCGGTGGCGAGCAGGGCCTCGACGTAGGGGATCGGGTGGGCGCCACGCGGCACGACGGACGTCCCCGCCAGCCGCCCGTGCCGCACGAGGACCAGCTCCCAGCCGAGCGTGGCGGTGGGCCGGGCGGCGACCAGCTCGTCGACCGAGGTCAGCGACACGATCCGCTGGATCCGCGCGACCGAGCGGACCAGCGCCGTCAGCCGGTCCCGGGCCACGGCCGCGTCCTCGAACCGCTGCGTTGAGGACAGCGTCTCGACCCGGGAGCAGAGCGCGGACACGACGGCAGAGGCGTCGGAGCGCACGAGGGTCCGGAACGCGTCGGCGTGCAGGGCGTAGGCCTCGACCGACTCGCCCTCGAGGTGCCCGAGGCAGGGCGCGCCGCAGCGGCCCATCTCGGCCAGGACGCAGGCAGAGGAGGGCGTCCGGACCGACAGCCGCTTGGAGCACTGCCGCAGCGGGATCGCCTCGTGCACCGCGGTCATCACCGACTCGGCGGTCCGGGACGTCCCGAACGGCCCGAGGTAGACCGCCCCGTCGTCCAGCACCCGACGCACCAGCGACAGCCGGGGGAACGCCTCGACCGTGAGCTTCACCCAGGTCGCCTTCTCGGGGAACTTCGAGCGGCGGTTGTAGCGGGGCCGGTGCTCGGCGATCAGCCGCAGCTCGCGGACCTCGGCCTCGAGGTCGGTCGCGCACACCACCGGGTCGACCCGCTCGGCGATGCCGACCATCTCGGTCATCCGGCGCCGGCCCTCCGACGCGGTGAAGTAGGTGCGCACCCGCGACCGCAGGTCCCGTGACTTCCCGACGTAGAGCACCCGCCCCTGACCGTCCCGGAACAGGTAGACGCCGGGGGCGTGGGGGAGCGCGTCGGCCAGGCCGCGCTTGCGCCGGACGCTCTCGGGGACGAGCGAGGTGAAGGTGCGCAGCTCCTCGACGCTGTGCACGCCGAGGTTGCCGAGCCGTGCGATCAACCCGTGCAGCACGTCGACGGTGGCGCGGGCGTCGTGCAGCGCCCGGTGGTCGGGCGTGGTGCCGGCGCCGAAGACGCGGGCCAGCGTCGAGAGCTTGCAGTTCGGCGCCTCGTCGCGGGTGAGCACCCGGCGCGCGAGCAGGGCGGTGTCGAGCGAGGACACCCGGGGCCACTCGATGCCCAGCCGCTCGCAGCCGCTGCGCAGGAAGCCGAGGTCGAACGGCGCGTTGTGCGCCACCAGCACGGTGCCGCGGCAGAACTCCATGAAGGCCGGCAGCGCCTGGTCGATCCGGGGCGCCGAGGCGACCATCGCGTCGGTGATCCCGGTCAGCACCTGGATGAACGGCGGGATCGACACGTGCGGGTTGACCAGCGTCTGGAACTCCGCGAGCACCTCGCCGCCCCGGACCTTCACCGCGCCGATCTCGGTGATCGCGCAGTCCAGGTGCGAGCCGCCCGTCGTCTCCAGGTCGACCACGACGAACGTGGCGTCCCGCAACGGGGTCCCTAGCTCGTCGAGCGTCATCTGCACGGAGCCGACGGTAGGGACGCCCTCCGACAGGCACCTCGTGGCGCGCCGTCATAGGGTCAACGGATGAGAGGAGCTCGTGCGGTCGCCATCGCTGCGGTCCTCGTCCTGGCAGCGGGCCTCATCAGCATCGGGACTCGCTCCGAGGGCCCGCCGAAGGTGCGCACCGAGAAGCAGGTGGTCGAGCTCCCCGGCGGCCCGACCTTCGACCGGCCGGTCCGGCTGCCGGTGACGCTCTACGTGCCGGAAGGCAAGGGCCCGCACCCGTCCGTCATCGTCAGCCCCGGCTTCGGCCAGACCGAGGACGGCGTGGCGGCGGACGCCCGCTACCTCGCCCAGCACGGCTACGTGGCGCTGGCCTGGACGATGCGCGGCTTCCAGCTCTTCAACACCCAGGGCGGCAAGATCGCCCTCGACGCCCCGGACACCGAGGTGCAGGACCTCAAGGCCCTCATCACCCTGCTGAGCAAGCGCTCCGAGGTCCTCCAGGACGGACCCGGCGACCCGCGCGTCGGCCTGATGGGGGAGTCGTACGGGGGTGGCATCTCGCTCATGGGTGCCACCTACGACCAGCGGGTC
>JAODNF010000323.1 GCA_025464915.1 Frankiales bacterium
AGCCAGAGGTACTGCCAGCCGGTGCCTTCGCGGTAGCCGTCTGCGGTGGTGGGGTCATAGGAGGCGGGCCAGCTGCCGTCAGCCCCGCGGGGCTGCAGGAAGCCGTCGTGCAGGAGGTGTCGCCACCCGAGCGAGCGCTGGAGCAGCACCTGGGCGTCGTGGGTGTGGCCGAGGTGCTGCGCCATGAGGGCCAGGGCGAAGTCGGCATCGGCGTACTCGAGGGTGTCCGAGGCCGAACCGCCGGCCCAGCCCTTCGCGCGCACGTCCTTCGGTCGCTTGGCGGTGAGCTGCTTCGCCTGCTGGTAGAGCGATTCCGGGTCGTCGGCGATCCCGCGGCAGACCGCCTCGGCCAGGGTCGGGATCGCCGGGTCGCCGTTCATGTAGTCCGGGTGCGTGCTGTGCAGGGACCAGCGCGGTAGCTGCCCTGCCTCGCGACCGAAGGCGGCCAGCGACGCCACGACATCGCGGTAGCGCTCGGGGAAGACGGTCGCGAGCAGGGCGTTCTCGCCGCGGATGGTGTCCCAGAGGCTGAGGTTCTCGTAGTGCGGCCGGCTGCTGCGGTGCACCTTCGCGTCGGCGCCGCGGTAGCGGCCGTCGACGTCGCTGTCGACGTCCGGGTTCACCAGCGAGCGGTAGAGCGAGGTGTAGAGGACCCGGCGCTGGGCGTCCGTGCCGCCGCCGACCCGGACCCGGCTGAGGGCACTGCGCCAGGACGCTCTCGCTCGGCTCTGCGCGGTGGTGACGGAGGCGCTCTCGGCAGCCAGGTTCTTCCTCGCGCCGTCGAGGTCGACGTAGGAGATGCCCGCCCGCATCTCGACCGTGCCGGCGCCGAACGACAGCAGCGCCCCGGCGCCCGATCCCTTGGCGGACAGGGCGTTCGAGACGGTCTGGCCGACGAAGGTCCGCGCACTGAACGGCCGGGAGAAGCGGGCGCTCACGAAGACCGTGAAGTCACCGCCGCGCCAGGGGACGTGGACCGAGCCCTCGAGCCGGTCCTTGCCCACCTGCACTGTGGCGGCGTTCGGGCCCTCGTCGTTGCGGCCGAGGTCGGCCACGACGGTGAAGGGCACGGCTGAGCCGTACTGCTGGGTCGCGCCGTGCGGGGTGGCCGCCAGCTCGACGTGGACGCCGTTGCCCAGCGTGATGCCGTAGCCGCCTGCGGTCGCCTTCTCGGTCGCGTGCGTGAAGGGGACGGCGAACGACAGCGGCTGCGAGGGGTTGAGCACCGGCGTCGTCACCGGCAGGAAGGGCAGCTCGCCGCCCATCGGGACCCCGGCCCCGTTGACGTGGACGAGCGAGAACCCGCGGATGGCCGCGTCCTCGTACTTGTAGCCGCTGTAGGCCAGCGGGTTCACGGTGTCCGGCGAGACCATCGTCATGCCGAAGGGCGTGGTCGCGCCGGGGACCGTGAAGCCGTCACCCCCCGTGCCGATGAGCGGGTCGACGTAGGACGTGGGGTCCTCGACCAGCGGGCCGGCTGCGCGGGCGGTGGGGGCAAGGGGCAGCAGGCAGAGCGCCGCGAGCAGCGCGACGGTGCGCTTCACAGCGGTGTAACCGTGAGGACCTGAGCGGTCGACGCCTTGCCGCTCAGCGTGAGGTGGGCGAGCTGGACACCCGTCGCGGTGCGGACGACCCGCCCGGTGCGGGCGTCGGTCAGTCGGTAGCGGGTCGCGGGCCTGACGCCGTGCACGTGGACGCCGACCGAACCGGTCTTCTGGAAGAACGCGAAGACCAGCCCGTGGTCGCCGTTCCACGGCTCGAGCACCATCGGGCTCGATCCGTCGAGCGGGTCCTTCGCGGTGAGCTCGTAGGCGGCGCCGGCGACGTCGGTGCGGTGCGCCCGGTACCAGCGCAACCACCAGGCGAGCTCGGGGCGCTGCGCCACGGGGATCTTCGTCTGGTCGGTCCAGAAGGTGACGTGGCTCAGGATCCCGAGCGGGGCGAGGTAGGACGCCGGGTGCGAGACGTCCAGGGTGCCGTCGAGCAGCCCAAAGCCGATGGAGCTGGTCGGCAGCCAGGGCGCAGCGACCCAGAGGTCGTGCAGCTCCTTGGCCGTCTTCGTCGAGCCGTGCAGGTGGCCGTTGTCGAACCACGACGGACCGAGGACCGCGGACTCGAACGGCCACGCGCGCTGGTCGTTGGTCTCGTCGAGCTCGACGGTCAGGTGCGGGTGCCGGCGCTCGATCTCGCGCACCATGGCGAGAAAGGCGTCCTCGTAGTCGAGGTAGTCGTGGCTGCCGCAGTCGACCCACGACTGGAAGTCGAGCTTGAGCTCGCGCACGTCGTAGGTGTTGACCAGCCGGTCGACGGTCCCGAGCAGGTAGGCCTGCAGCTGCGGGTTCGTCGCGTCCCACACGCCGAGCCCGGCGTCGTCCTCGACCTGCGAGGTGATGATCCCGGTGGGGGCGCACACCCAGTCCGGGTGCTGCTTGTAGGTCGTGGAGTCCTTGTTGAACTCCACGAGCGACATCCAGAGCCCGAGCGTCATCCTCTGACCGTGCAACCACCTGACGAAGTCAGGGACGCCGTCCCGGTCCTCGTCGGGGAAGCGCGCCGGGTCGAAGTGCCAGTCCCCGCTCTCGCCACCCGCACCGCCCTGCCACTGGTCGTCGAGCATGAAGGTCTCGACGCCGAGCTTCTTCGCGAGCAGTGCCTGCCTGCGCAGGTTGGCGTCGCTCATCCCGGCCCCGTGGTTCCACGGGTGGAACGAGTTGAGCCCGATCGTGCGCCTGTAGGCGGGGGTGGCCCTCGCGAAGTCCTCCGCGAACGCGACCCCGGCCTCCTGGGCGCCGCCCGAGTAGACGCCGGTGAAGGCGCGCCCGAGCCGCAGGCTCGCGCCGGGCAGGACGGTGCGGGCGCGGACCGGCACCGGGTAGGCGGGGTTGTCGAGGCGGTTGTAGTCCGGCGGGGAGGACCTCAGCGGGCCGAAGTCGAACGCGTCGTGACGCTGGTCCACCCCCACCCCGACGGTCGACTGGGTGCGGTAGGCGCGGCTGGCGACGCCGCTGCGCCGCTCGCTGACCAGGAAGACGCCGGCGCCGTGGCCGTCGTCGGTGCGGGCGACCTCGCCCTCCACGTCGAACTCACCGGTGTGGCTGGAGGTGACGCGGTAGTCGTCGCGCCAGTCCGAACCGCCGTGGTAGGTCTGCACCTCGACCGTGCCCGGCACGCTGACGGCGTCGAGCGTCCACGCAGCCAGTCGCAGCGGGGCGAGCCCGGCCGTCACCGTCGTGGTCGTCTCGAACACGGCGCTGTGCGGGCGGAGCACGACGTCCTGCACGAGCGCCGACCCGTCGGCGCCGGTGTAGTGCAGGACGACCTCGCGGGCGTGGACGTCGGCGGAGGCGTAGGTCCAGTCGCCCGGCAGCAGCGCGTCGTCGGACGCACCGACGATCCAGTTGCGGCCGGTCCGACGGTCGACGAGGGCTGTCGTCGTACCCCCCACCCAGGTCCGCCCGACGAGCTCGTTGCCGAGCGAGACCGGTGCGGCGCGGACCGCCGCCTGGGCTGGAAGTCCCGCGGCGAAGGCGATCCCGGCGACGGCCAGGGCGAGCCGGCGCATCAGTGCGTGATGACGGCGGACAGGTCCGGCTGGTCCGGGAACTGCGTGTCCGTGCCGGCCGGGAGCACGTAGTCGTTCACGAACGCCGGGCACAGGTCGTACGTCGACCAGTAGGCGCTGCTGTCGTTCTTCATGACGTCGCCGGCGCCGCGGAGCATCGCGCAGGTGAGCCGCTCGCCAAAGGTGTGCGAGACGTTGAAGAAGTAGTTGTCGTTGTCGATCGGGCTCGGGCAGCCGATCGGCGACGGGACGACGCCCTGGCACTCGTTGCCGGTCGGGAACGGCGAGCCGTCGAACATCGACCGGCGGATCGGCTCGGGGTAGGCCGACAGCGGCGCCACGATGTAGCCCAGGAAGTCGCCGGCCGTGCCGATCGTGAAGTGGCCGAGGGCAGGGACGGTGGCGCGGACCTTGGCGACGATCTGCGGGTAGACCTCACCCGGACCGCCGCTGAACAGGAGCCCGCCGATGCGGCCGCTGAAGACCGGGGCGCCGGTCTCGTTGGCGGTGAACCACGGCGTGTTCGACGCGCGGTAGAGCGGGGCGCCGGCCGCGAGGCCGCCGTACTCCAGCGCGATGATCGGCGCGTTGGTCGCGGTGTCCTCGATGAGGTAGCTCTTCATGCCGACCAGCGCCGCACCCGTGAGTGGCTTCGCCGACGCGAGCGCCTGCTTGGCCCTGGCGAACACGCGCGAGGCGTAGGAGTTGATCTTGCAGACGTCGGCCTTGGCGCCCTTCGCGCTCTTGTCCGCGCAGTCGTCACGGGCCGGCTGGGTGCGGCCGAGGGTGGCGACCTGGCTCATGCCGACCCCACCGAGGCTGGACAGCATCGCTCCGAGCGGGCCGGTGTAGTCGGCGCTGACCAGCTTGTTGCTGGAGCCCAGGACGGTCGGGTGGCTCGAGTAGTTCACGTAGGTCGCCACGACCTTCTTCGAGCCGGGGACCCGCGCCTGCAGGACGCGCAGCTCCTCGTCGACCTCCTGGTTGGCAGGGTCGTAGGAGAACTGGTTGGTGAGCAGCGGGTCCTTCGCGGGGTACTGCTTCATGCCGTTGACGCCGGCATGCGCGGTGCCGAAGAACAGCTCCACCGCCTGCTGCTTGCTGTACGCCGCAACGATGGACTTCACCGTCTGGTCGTGCACGAGCTTGAGGTAGGTCGTGGGCACCCCGCCCCAGACGCCCGCGGTGTCGGGACCGGAGTGACTGTGGTTCGAGTCGACGACGATGGCCTGCGCATCGATCGCCGGGCCGTGCAGCTCGGCGATCGCGGCGGCCGCGTCCTTGCGGATCTCGGTGATGCCGAACGGGCCCTGCTTGTAGGCCGAGTAGTAGCCCTGCGTCTCGATCTGCGACAGCGCGATCGCGTGCTTGCCGTCGCCCACCACGACGCTCCGGACGTGCACGCCGTCCGCCAGGCCGTTGGGGAACATCGGGTCCTTGAGGATGCCGGTCGCGGCGCGGCCGTCGATGACCTGCACCTGGCCGGCCGCCTTGCCGCTGCCGAGGCCGTACCCGCCGAGGTAGAAGTCGTCGGCCAGCATCGCGGCGGTCGGGTTGATCGACTCCACGTCGGCACCGAGCGTGTAGCGGCTCGGGGCGGTCGTGGGGGACCCGGCGAAGGCGGGTACGGAGAGGCTGGCGGCAACCGTGAGGGCACCGACGACGAGGGCAGCTGCGCGACGCATGCCTGGATGTTTCGCCGTCGTTCCGCAGAAACCTTCCGAGTGGTCGGATTGTCCGGGTTCGTCCGTCTGGAAGAGTGCCGGGCATGAGTGGTCCGCTGTCTGGTCTCCGTGTCCTCGAGCTCGCCGGTCTCGGCCCGGCGCCGCACGCGTGCATGGTGCTGGCCGACCTCGGCGCCGACGTCGTGCGCGTCGAGCGCCCGAACCGGTTCGGTCTCGGGGAGGGCGGGGTCGCCGACCAGATCCAGCGCGGTCGGCGGTCGATCGGCGTCGACCTCAAGAGCGACGAGGGCCGCGCGCTGGTGCTCGACCTGGTGGAGAGGGCCGACGTCGTCGTCGAGGGCTATCGCCCCGGGGTGACCGAGAAGCTCGGCCTCGGCCCGGAGGACGTCTGGGCCCGCAACCCCCGCGTGGTCTACGGCCGGGTCACCGGCTGGGGCCAGGACGGCCCGATGGCGCAGCGCGCGGGGCACGACATCAACTACCTGGGGCTCACGGGGTCGCTCGCGATGATCGGCCGGGCCGGCGAGGCCCCCGTCCCGCCGCTCAACCTGGTCGCGGACTTCGGCGGCGGCTCGATGCTGCTGCTGGTCGGCATCCTGGCGGCCCTGCACGAGCGGACGGTCTCCGGCAAGGGCCAGGTCGTCGACGCGGCGATGGTCGACGGGGTCTCGCTGCTCACCCAGATGATCTGGACGTTCCGCGGCCAGGGGATGTGGGGCGACGAGCGGGGCACGAACATCCTCGACACCGGCGCCCCCTACTACGACACCTACGCGTGCAAGGACGGCAGGTACGTCTCCGTCGGCCCGATCGAGCCGAAGTTCTACGCGGAGATGCTCGACGGGCTCGGGCTCACCGACGCGGGCCTGCCCGAGCAGAACGACATCGCCCGCTGGCCGGAGCTGCGCAGAGCGCTGACCGAGGCGTTCGGGTCGAGGACCCGGGACGAGTGGACCGAGGTGTTCGGAGGCCGCGACGCCTGCGTCACCCCGGTCGTCGAACCCGGCGAGGTCCCGGCCGAGCCGCACCTGTCGGCTCGCGGGACGTTCACCACGGTCGACGGCGTCTTCCAGCCGTCGCCCGCTCCGCGCTTCAGCCGTACCCCGGCCGGCGTGCCGACCCCGCCGCCTGCCGTGGGCGCCGACAACGACGCCGTCCTCGCCGACTGGCTCGGCTGACCCCCGCGGTTTCACCGATCTGCCGGCCTCCTGGCCCGCGGATTCAGTGAAACCGCGGGGAGGGGTCAGGCGGGTACGGCGAGGCTGAGGGTCTCGGCGACCAGAGCGGGCTTGTCGCTGCCCTCGACCTCGATCGTCACCTGGTTCTTCACGAGGTAGGAGCCGTCCGGCCGGAGGTCGGCGGACAGCACGGTGGTCCGCGCGCGCACCCGGGAGCCGACCCGCACCGGCGTGAGGAACCGGACCTTGTCCGAGCCGTAGTTCACGCCCATCGCGACGCCGGTGTAGGTCCAGAGCTCCCAGTTGAGCATGGGCACCAGCGACAGCGTCAGGTAGCCGTGCGCGATGGTCCCGCCGAACGGGCCGTCCTTCGCCTTCTCGACGTCGAGGTGGATCCACTGGTGGTCGCCGGTCGCCTCGGCGAAGGTGTTCACCCGCTCCTGCGTGATCTCGTGCCACTCGCCGGGGCCGATCTCCTTGCCCACCCAGGAGGGGAGCTCTGCAACGGGTACCTCGATCGTCATGTAGGAACTGTTGCATGAGCTCTTGCGATGGACGGGTCGTGGTCATCACCGGTGCGGGCGGCGGCATCGGCCGCGACGAGGCCCTGCTGTTCGCCCAGGAGGGCGCACGGGTCGTCGTGAACGACGTCAACGCCGACGGCGCGCAGGCCGTGGTCGAGGAGATCACGGCCGCCGGCGGCGAGGCCGTCGCCAACAGCGACGACATCAGCGACTGGGACGGCGCAGGCCGGCTGGTCCAGACCGCCCTCGACTCCTTCGGCGGCCTCGACACCCTCGTCAACAACGCCGGCATCCTGCGCGACCGGATGCTCACGAACATGAGCGAGGCGGAGTGGGACGCCGTCATCGCGGTGCACCTCACGGGCACCTTCGCGCCGACCCGGCACGCCGTCGCCTACTGGCGCGACCGGTCCAAGGCCGGTGAGCAGGTCGACGCGCGCGTCATCAACACCACGTCGCCGTCCGGGCTGTTCGGCAACGTCGGCCAGACGAACTACGGCGCGGCCAAGGCCGGCATCGCCGGTTTCACCGTCATCGCGGTGCACCTCAC
>JAODNF010000330.1 GCA_025464915.1 Frankiales bacterium
CCGGGCGCCACCCGTCAGCCCCTGCGCGCCGAGGGCAGGAGTGGCGGCCATCGCCAGGTAGGAGACGCCAGCAGCGGCAGCGTGCGGGCCGTCACCGAAGGAGGCCCCGAGCGGCAGGGCGGCGACCGCGAGCGTGCCGACGGTGGCCGTGTTGATCGCTGTACGGACCCGGGGCTCGCCGAGCGAGTCGGACACGGTGCGAGCCCAGAACGGAGCGAGCACGCTGAAGCCCAGGAAGCCCGCGGTCATCAGGGGTCGGGTCGGGGCGTCCACGCGGGCGAGCTGGCTGATGGCGTCGCGCAACGGGTCGTAGTCCTTCGCGCGCAGTCCACCGACGACCCACCCCGTGATGAACGAGGCCGGCGCGCCGATGCCGGCGAGGGCGCCGAGGCGACGGGTCAGGGTGCTCATGAGCGAGACGCTAGCGGGAGCTCCGTGGCACGGGTACGTTTCGTGCGGTCCGTCCCTAAGCCCCCGGGAGAGTGCGTGGCGCCACCGCTCGTCAAGGGCCGTGCCCTTGCGCGCCGTCGGGTCGCCGGCCTCGTCTTCCTCGTGGTGATCGCGCTGCTCGTCGAGCTGGCGGTGGCGCTCTACCAGAAGAAGTTCACGGACACGGTCAACGTCTCCCTGAAGACCGATCACGCCGGCAACCAGCTGTCGGTGCACGCGGACGTGAAGGTCCGTGGCCTCATCGTCGGGGAGGTGCGCAAGATCAGCTCCAAGGGCGAAGGCGCGGTGCTGTCCCTGGCGCTCGACCCCAGCAAGGTCTCGCAGCTGCCCACCAACACGACAGCCCAGCTGCTGCCCAAGACCCTGTTCGGCGAGAAGGAGGTCGCGCTCATCGTGCCGTCCTCGCCGGCGGCCGAGCACCTCCACCAGCACTCCGTCATCCAGCAGGACAGCTCGACCACCGCCATCGAGACCGAGCGTGCCCTCAACGACTTCCTGCCGCTGCTCCAGTCGCTCAAGCCCGAGGACCTGTCCAAGACCCTCAACGCCCTGTCCAACGGCCTGCGCGGCCGCGGGGACCAGCTCGGGAAGAACCTGGCCCTGAACGCGGCCTACTTCCGCAAGCTCAACCCCTCGCTCCCGACGCTGGCCCAAGACATGGCCGGCCTCGCGGACCTCGCGAACAACACCAGCGACGCGACGCCGAACATCCTCGCCACCCTGGACAACCTGTCCTTCTCGAGCAGGTCGATCGTCGACCAGCGCACGGCACTCGACACCTTCCTCAAGAGCTCTACGGACTTCGCCGCCACGGCCGACGCGACGCTCACGCGCAACGAGAAGGGCTTCGTCGACCTGGCGCGCTACAGCCGGCCGACGCTGGACACCTTCGCGCGCTACTCGCCCGAGTACCCGTGCATGCTCCGGACCATCGCCTTCCAGGAGATCGAGGGGGAGCGGACCTTCGGTGGCGGCCAGCCCGGGCTGCACATCACCTTGGAGATCACCCGCGACAAGGGCGGCTACGTCCAGGGGGAGGAGCCGAAGTACAAGGAGACCATCGGCCCGACCTGCTACGGCATGCAGGGCAAGAAGATCATCCCGTTCCCGGCCTACCGCAACCCGCAGGACGGCTACCGCGACAGCGACCCGCCGGAGGACCCGGGTACGGGCCCGGGGCACTCCGCGAGCGGCGCGAGCTGGCTGGGGTCGTTCACTGCCGAGCAGGCCGTCGGACCGTCGCGCAGCATGAGCCTGCCTCGCGGCACCACGCCGTACGAGGCGCTCCTGATCGGACCGATCGCCGGCGCCAACCTCTGACACCAACCCGTCCGATGTCTTGACACGGAGGGGGTGCGTGACAAACAGTGTGATCGTGGTCACCACTCGCGACGCGCTGCTCGACGCGGCCTACGACGCCGCCCTCGCCGGCGACTGGTCGCAGGTGCGGATGATCGACGTCGCCCGTACCGCTGGGGTGTCCCGTCAGACCCTGTACTACGAGTTCGGCTCCAAGGACGCCCTGGCCGAGGCGGTGGCCCTGCGCGAAGCGGCCCGCTGGATGGAGGGCGCAGACGCCGCCGTCGTCGGCCACGAGGGCACGCCCGCCGAGGCGGTCGCCGCCGGCACCCTGTGGACCCTCGAGGAAGCCGCCCGCAACCCGTTGCTGAAGGCGGTGCTCACCGACGACGTGGGCGGCCTGCTGCCGTTCCTGACCACGCGCGCCGAGGCCCTCCAGGCCGCCGCGCGCGAGCACTGCGCCGAGCACCTGTCGTCGCACTGGCCCTCCCTGGCGGCCTCACGGGTCGCCCTCGTCGCGGACACCGTCACGCGGCTCCAGTTCAGCCACCTCGTGCTCCCCGGTGGGCGCCCCGAGCAGGTGGCCGCAGACATCGCACTTCTCGTTTCCTCTCTGCTAGGAGAATCAGCATGAGCACTCACGAGCTGTACACCGTTCCCGTCGAGATGGAGACGTGGGACCTCGAGGCGCAGGGTGCCGTGCGCTTCACCTGGGAGTACGACGACAGCCGCGACCAGCTGCTCAGCCTGTACCAGAAGGGCAAGGACAAGCAGTGGGACCAGGTGCACCGGATCGACTGGTCCGAGGAGGTCGACCCCTACGACCTGCTCGGCATGCCGGAGGAGGCCATCTCCATCCACGGCACCCCGATGTGGGACAAGCACTTCGCTCACGACGAGAAGGCGAAGAACGAGCTGGGTCTGCACCTCGGTGCCTGGCAGTTCAGCCAGTTCCTTCACGGCGAGCAGGGCGCCATGATCTGCTCCGCCCGCATCGTCGAGTCGGTCCCTGACCTCGACTCCAAGTTCTACGCCGCGACGCAGACGATGGACGAGGCGCGGCACGCCGAGACCTACGCCCGCTTCCTGCAGGAGAAGGTCGGGCTGCTCTACCCGATCAACGAGCACCTCAAGGCGCTGCTCGACGACACCCTGTCCGACAGCCGCTGGGACATGCCCTACCTCGGCATGCAGGTCCTCATCGAGGGCCTCGCGCTCGCGGCGTTCGGCCTGCTGCGCGACATGACCACCAAGCCGCTGCCCAAGCAGATCCTCGCCTACGTCATGCAGGACGAGGCCCGGCACGTCGCCTTCGGGCGCATCGCCCTGCGCGACTACTACGCCCAGCTGTCCTCGGCAGAGCTCGCCGAGCGCGAGGAGTTCGTCATCGAGGGCTGCCACCTGATGCGCTCCCGGTTCCGGCAGCAGGAGGTCTGGGAGAACATGGGCCTCGACGTCGACGCGTGCCTCGAGGCGGTCGACAACGCGCCCTACTTCAAGATGTACCAGTCGCTGCTGTTCCAGCGGATCGTCCCGTGCGTGAAGGACATCGGCCTGTGGTCGCCCAAGGTCCAGCAGGCCTACGACGACATGGGCGTCCTCGACATGGCGGATGTCGACCTCGACGTCCTGATGGCCAACGACGAGCGCACCGCTGAGCTCCTGGACGAGGAGAGGCGCGAGATGGAGATGCGCAAGAACCAGGTCGACACGGTCGTCGCCCTCGCCGACTGAGAGGTCTACGGTCGGTCTGTGAAGTGGACCGAGCACGGCGAGAAGGTCATCTACGACTCGCCCTGGGTCTCGCTGCACCTCGCCGACGTCGAGGTGCCGGGCGGTGCGCGCTTCGACCACCACGTCATCCGCCGCAAGCTCCCGGCCGCGGGGGTCGTCGTCACCGGCGACGCCGGTGTGCTGCTCATCTACCGGCACCGGTTCATCACCGGCACCTGGGGCTGGGAGATCCCAGCCGGCCGGGTCGAGGAGGGGGAGGAGCTCGCCGGCGCCGCCGCCCGTGAGGTCCTCGAGGAGACCGGCTGGCAGCCGGGCCCGCTGCGCCGGCTGTTCGGCTACCACCCGACCAACGGCATCTCCGACATGCGCTTCGAGATCTTCGCGGCGGACTGGGCGAAGTACGTCGAGGAGCCCAGTGACTTCGCGGAGTCGTCGAAGGTCGAGTGGGTCCCCGTCGAACGGGTCCGCGAGCTGGTCCTCGACGGCGGCGTCGTCGACGGCCTGTCTCTCACCGCCCTGCTCTGGTGGCTCCTCCACGAGGCAACCTGAGCCACCGCGACCGGCTGCGTGTCGCGGGGCTGATCCCGCACTGGTCGGGTGGCCCGCGTTCTGGCGCCGCGGCACGCCGCGTGTCGCGGGGCTGATCCCGCAGAGCTGGGTCAGTGGTGGGTCAGTGGTGGGTCAGAGATGGGTCAGAGGTCGTCGGCGCCGTCGCGGCTCAGCAGCAGGCGGCGCAGGCTGTGCAGGCGGTCGGCGGTGATGTCTCCCGACGCGACGTGCGCGTCGAGGCCGCAGGAGGCGCCGACGTGGTCGCAGCCGACCTCGCACTCCTCCGCCCAGGGCGCCAGGTCGGGGAAAGCCGCCAGGACGCCGTCGGGGGTGACGTGGCCCAGCCCGAAGGAGCGGATGCCGGGGGTGTCGATGACGGTGCCGCCGCCCGGCAGCGGCAGGGCGATCGCGGAGGACGAGGTGTGCCGGCCCTTGCCGACCCCGCTCACCTCGCCGACGGCTCGGAAGGCGTCGGGGACGAGCTGGTTGACGAGGGTCGACTTGCCCACGCCGGACTGGCCGAACAGCACGGATCGCTTGTCCTGCAGGCGATCTCGCAGCTCTTCGACGCCTGATCCCTGGCCCGTGACGATGGCCGCGACACCGAGCGGCTCGTAGAGCGCGAGCAGCTCGTCGGCGGTCGCGAGGTCGGACTTCGTGAGGCAGAGCAGCGGCGTGAGACCGCCGTCGTAGGCGGCGACCAGGCACCTGTCGACCAGGCGCGGGCGGGGCTCCGGGTCGGCCAGCGCGGTGACGATGACGAGCAGCTCGGCGTTCGCGACGACTGCGCGCTCGAGGGGGTCGTTGTCGTCGGGGGAGCGGCGGAGCAGGGACGTGCGGGGCTCGAACCGCACGACCCGGGCAAGGGTGTCGGGACGGCCGGAGACGTCGCCGACCACGGCGACGCGGTCGCCCACCACGACGGCGCGGCGGCCCAGCTCGCGGGCCCGGACCGCGGTGACCAGCGCCTCGTCGACCCGCACCCGGTAGCGGCCGCGGTCGACGGTGACGACGTCACCGAGCACCGAGTCCTCGTGCGTCGGGCGCTGCTTGGTGCGGGGTCGGGTGCTGCGCGACGGCCGGATGCGGACGTCGTCCTCGTCGAGCTCCCGGGGCACTCAGGTCCCCAGCATCGTCGACCAGGAGCCGACGAAGTCCGGCACCGTCTTGCGGGTCGTGGCGATGTCGTCGACCTCGATGCCGGCGACCCCGAGACCGAGGACGGCCCAGGCCATGGCCACCCGGTGGTCGTCGTACGAGGACAGCAGGCCGGGGCCGAGGGGGCGCGGGTTCACGAGGAGCCCGTCGTCGGTCTCGGTCACGTCGCCCCCGACGCTGTTGAGCTCCGTCGCGAGCGCCTTCAGGCGGTCGGTCTCCTGAAGCCGGATGTGCGCGACGCCACGGAACTGCGACGGCGTCGAGGCCAACGCGGCCAGTGCGGTCACCACCATCGTCAGCTCAGGAGCGTCGCCCAGGTCGACGTCGACGCCGACGAGCCCGGAACCCGCCGACACCGTCACGGAGTCGCCGGCCCACGAGACGACGCCGCCCATCTGCTCGAGCAGGTCGGGGAGCACGGAGCCGGGCTGCCGGGTGTTGCGGGGCCAGCCGGTCACGGTCACCGACCCGCCGGCGACCAGCGGAGCCGCGAGGTAGGCGGCAGCGGTCGACAGGTCGGGTTCGACGACGGCGTCGCGGGGGACCAGCGCGCCGGGAGCGACCTGCCACCGACCGGGGACGCTGTCATCGACAAGGGCCCCGGCGGCGCGGAGGGCGTCGACGGTCATCTCGAGGTGCGGCACCGAGGGCAGCCGGCCCCCTGAGTGCGTCACGGCGACCCCCTCCTCGAAGCGGGGCGCAGCCAGGAGCAGGCCGCTGATCAGCTGCGAGCTCTGCGACGCGTCGAGCGTCACCGCGCCACCGCGCACCGACCCGGTGCCGTGGACAGTCGTGGGCAGTCCCTCGAGGGACGAGAGCGACGCGCCGAGGGCCGCGAGGGCGGCCAGCAGCGGCGCCAGCGGCCGCTCCCTCACCCGCGGGTCGCCGTCGAAGGTCACCGGGCCGGTCGCCAGGGCGGCGACCGGCGGCAGGAACCGCGTGACGGTCCCGGCGTTGCCCACGTCGATGCTGTCGCCGGTCGGCACCAGCGGGCCCGCCACGCCGTCGACGACCCAGTCCCCGCCGTCGTCCGCGACCCCCACACCGAGGACCCGGAGCGCCTCGGCCATGAGCTCGGTGTCGCGGCTGCGGAGCGGGCGCCGCACCACGCTGCGGCCCCCGGCGAGGGCCGCCAGCACCAGTGCCCGGTTGGTCAGGGACTTCGATCCGGGCAGCCCGACGACGGCGTTCAGAGGGCCCGCGGCGAGGGGCGCGTTCCAGTTCACGCGGACATCCTCCCAGGCCCCTATCCTGAGCGGCGAGATGAAGCGTGCCCTCCCAGCCCTCACGATGCTCGTGCTCGCGTCCGCCTGCTCGGGTTCGGGTACGCCGAGCGCGGCCGAGTCGCCGCAACCGACCCTCACGGTCCCGCCGCCGCCCTCGCCCGCAGCCTGCGCGAGCAAGCCCGGGAAGGCCTACCGGTGGCCGGCCGGGATCCCTGCGGACCTGCCGATGCCGCCCGGGTCGTCGTACGTCTCCTCGAGCACCAGTGCCGACCGCGTCACCATCGTGCGCCTGACGAGCACGCTCTCGCTGCAGCAGTCCGTGCTGTTCGTGCTCAAGGAGGTCAACAAGGCGGGCTACACGCTGGGGCGCGGCGACGCGGAGCCGGCGGAGGCCGACGCGCCGTTCGGCAAGGGCGACCTGCGCGGCATCTACAAGATGGTCGGTCGCGACCTTTGCGTCACGGACTGGCTGGTCGCGGCCGCGAAGGTCAGCTTCGGCAACAACAGCCCGGTCCTCCCGACGGCCTCGCGAGGCCCGAGCTCCTCGCCGCTACCCTTCGGCTGACGCGTGGACCTCGGTGTCCTGACCCAGGTCGTGCTCGCCGGTCTGGCAACCGGAGCGGTGCTGGGCCTGGTCGGTCTCGGCTTCACGCTGGTCGCAGGCACGGCACGCGTCCTGCCGTTCGCGCACGGCGACGTGGTGGTCGCCGCCGTGTTCACGGGTGTCCTCGTCGTCCTCGGCCGCTCACCGGTCGCCCAGGACCTCGATGCCGGCCGGTCGGTGCTGCTCGCGGTGCTGGTCCTGCTGGCCGGCGCGGCCCTGTCGGGGCTGATCGCCGTCCTCGTCGTCCGGCCGTTCCGCGACCGCCCGGTCGGCTGGGTCGCGGGCGGGGTGGCGGCCGGGCTGCTGGTCCGTGCCGTCCTCGGCCTGGCGCTGCCGGGGCAGGGGTACGCCGTCCCGGACCCCTTCCACCTCGACGCCCTGTCGTCGGACGGGCTCGTCCACCTGCCCGGCGGCACCACCTTGCCGGTGCGGACCCTCGGAGTCCTCGTCGTGGGCCTGGTCGTCGGGGTGGTCGCGGAGCGGCTGCTGGTGCGCAGCCGCTTCGGCCGCTCGCTGCGTGCTGTGGCGGACGACCCCGACGCCGCCGCTCTCTGCGGCGTCGACCCGGCCAGGGTGCTCGTCCTGGCGTTCGTGGCCGCCGGAGTGCTCGCCGGGCTCGCCGGCATGCTCGACGCCCCCGGCCGCTCGGTCTCGGTCGACGACGGCGTCCTGCTCGGTCTCGAGGGCATCGCGGCGGCGTTCCTGGGTGGGCTCGGGTCGCTGCGCGGGGCCCTGCTCGGTGGGCTGGCCCTCGGCATCGCCCAGCAGACGGCCGTGCAGGCATCAGGGCCGGCCCTGCAGGACGTCGTCCCGCTGGCGGTGCTGGTCGTGCTCCTCGCGCTGCGCCCGCAGGGGGTACGGCGATGACGGCCGTCGACGTCGTGCAGCTGCTGCTGCTCCTGCTCGGCGCCCTGGGCCTGTCGCTGGCCGTCAGCTGGGCGGGGCTGCCCGTCCTGGGTGGCGGGGCGTTCCTCGCGGTCGGTGGATACGGGACCGCCCTGCTCGGCCCGGGAGGGCAGGGCTGGCCGCTGGGGCTGGCGGTCCTCGGTTCCGTTGCCGCAGGTACCGCCGTGGGATACCTGGTCGCGCTCGGGGCCTCGCGCCTCGACGGGCCGCCGCTCGCCCTGGCCACCTGGGCGCTCGCGTGGCTCGTGCAACGCCTGCTGCTGGCGTACCCCGACACCTTCGGCGGTGTCGACGGGCTCACCCGTCCGGCGCCCTCCCACCTGGTGACGCGCACGCTGGGCCTGGACCTGACGCTGTCGCCCGCGGCCCTCGTCATCATCACCGGCGCGCTCTGCCTGCTCGCCATGGCGGCTCTTGCCCGCGCGGCGTCAGGACCGGGGGGGCTCGACCTGGCCGCGCTGCGCGAGGGGCCCGAGATCGCCGCGATGCTCGGTGTCCCGGTCGCGCGCCGGCGGCGAGCAGTGCTGGCCCTCAGCGGCGCGGTGCTCGCCGTCGCGGGAGCCGGCAAGCTCCTGCTCCTCGGTCTGGTGGTGCCGTCGGACGTGAGCCCGCTGGTGTCGCTGCAGTTGTTCGTGGCCGTGCTCCTGGGTGGCACCGCGCGCTGGTGGGGGCCGGTGGTGGGAGTCGCCGTGGTGGCCTCGTTGCCCCCGGTCGCCGACGCCGTCGCACGCGCTGCG
>JAODNF010000336.1 GCA_025464915.1 Frankiales bacterium
GACCCGAACTTCAAGGACCTGGTCTCCGGCAGCCCCACCAACGTCTTCTCAGAGCTCGGGTCGGCGCTGTACTTCAACACCGACGAGCGCTCGAACCCCGGCGTCGCGCTCTACCAGGACTGGATGAACAAGACCTCGCCGGACGTGGCACAGGACTCCTTCTCCGTGTTCGGCTGGTGTGAGGCGGTGCTGTTCGTGGACGCGCTGACCAAGGCAGGACCGCGGGCCACCAGGGCTTCCCTGCTCACGGCGCTGCGCGGGATCCATGCGATCGACACCCAGGGCCTGCTGCCGAGCGGCGACCCGGCGCTCAAGAAGCCCACGCCCTGCTTCATCATCGCCCACTGGGAGGGGGGCACCTGGCGGCGTTGGAACAGCCCCGCCAAGGGCTTCGACTGCGACAAGCCGTTCCTGTTCGCGAAGTGACCCGATGACGACCTTCCTGGCGCTCACCGTCTCCGGCCTCGTCCTCGGCTGCGTCTACGCGCTGACGGCGACCGGCCTGGTGGTGACCTACACGACGTCGGGCGTCTTCAACTTCGCGCACGGCGCCACCGGCATGGTGGCGGCCTTCTCGTACTGGCAGCTGACGGTCGCGTGGGGCCTGCCGACCTGGCTCGGCATGCTGCTCGTGCTCGGCGTGCTCGCGCCGCTGTTCGGCTTCGTCGTGGAGGTCGTGCTCGTGCGACCGCTCTACCGGCGGTCCGCCGAAGCACCGCTCGTGGCGACGCTCGGGCTGCTGCTCATCCTCATCGGGACGAGCTTCGCGATCTGGGACCCGGGCAAGACCAGGCGGCTGCCGCTGCTGTTCGCCGGCCGGCAGTGGGACCTCGGTGTCATCAACGTCAGCTACCACCAGGTCGCAGTCGTCGTCGTGACCGTCGCCGTCGGGATAGGGCTGCGGGTGTTCTTCACCCGGACGCTGCTGGGCATCGCCATGCGTGCCGTCGTCGACGACCGCGAGCTCGCTGCCGTCTACGGCGCGCGACCGGAACGGGTCGCTCAGGCCTCGTGGGCGGTGGGCACCTCGCTCGCGGCCCTCTCGGGCATCCTGCTGGCCCCGCTCGCGGACCTGCAGGTCTACACGATGACGCTGCTCATCATCAACGCCTTCGCGGCCGCGCTGGCCGGCCGGCTGAAGAGCATCCCCAAGGCGGTGACCGCCGCCCTCGCCATCCAGCTGGCCGTCGGCTACGTCGGCCAGTACCTCCCGACCGGCGAGCTCGTCCAGCGGATCGTGCCGAGCCTGCCGATGATCGCGCTTTTCGTCATCGTCGTGCTGACGCGGCAGGACCGGATCGTCACCTCGGGGGTCCGGAGCTCCCGTGCACCGCGCCTGCCCGGTGCGCGCGAGTCGGCGGGCTGGGCGGCTGCGTTCGTCGCTGTGGTCGCGGTCGCGGCGCCGCTGCTCAGCATCGCGACCGTCGGGCACCTCGGGGAGGCGCTCGCCTCTGCGGTGATCCTGCTGTCGTTGGTCCTCGTCGTCGGGTACGGCGGCCAGGTGTCCCTGTGCCAGCTCACCTTCGCGGGCTTGAGCGCGCTGACGATGAGCGAGGTGGGGCACGGCTGGCTCGGCGCTGCCTGCGGCGTGGCGGTCGCGACGATCGCCGGTCTGCTCGTGGCCCTGCCGACCGTCCGGCTCCGTGGCCTCTACCTCGCTCTCGCGACGCTCGCCTTCGCCCAGGCGATGGACGGATCGCTCTTCAACACGGCCTTCGGCACGAACAGCTCGGTCGCGATCGCGAGGCTGTCGCTTCCCGCGCTCGACATCAGGTCCGATCGCGGCTTCCTCGTCTTCTCCGCGGTCATCTTCGCCGGCGCATCCCTCGGCCTGCTCGCGACCCGGCGCAGCAAGTTCGGTCGGCGGCTCGCAGCCCTCAACGACTCGACCGCCGCCTGCTCGACGCTGGGCATCGACGTCACCCGTCACAAGCTGGCGGTGTTCGGCGCGTCGGCCGCGCTGGCTGGTGTGGGCGGGGTCCTCTACGCCGGCTCGCACGTCGCCGTCGGGCCGATGGACTTCCAGCTCTTCAGCAGCATGACGCTGCTGCTGCTCCTCCTCATCGGGGAGCGCACGATGGTCAGCGGCGCCCTGTTCTCCGCGCTGCTGTTCTCGGTGCTCCTGCCGGAGCTGACCGACGCCCTGCGGGACGCCGGGTTCTCCGGCTACAACGCGGTCACCTTCCTCGTGACCGGCCTGCTGGTTCTCCGGGTCGCTCGGGACCCGCGCGGCGTGATGGGGCAGCTGGCCGACCTCGCAGGGCACCTTCGGCCCGCCCGCGCCGTGCGGCTGCCTGTCGCGCAGGAAGCGGGCCTGCGATGAGCCAGCTGCTGTCGGTCGAGGGGGTCACGGTGCGCTTCGGCGGCATCACCGCCGTCAAGGACGTCTCGTTCAGCGTCGCCCCGGCCCAGGTCACCGGGCTGATCGGGCCGAACGGCGCCGGCAAGACCACCACCTTCAACGTCATCACCGGGCTGCAGGCCGCGACGTCGGGCGCCGTCCGGCTGGGGGACACCGACCTCACGGGGCTGGCGCCGTTCAAGCGCGCACGGCTCGGACTGGCCAGGACCTTCCAGCGGCTCGAGGTCTTCGGCAGCCTGTCCGCCCGCGACAACGTGCGGGTCGCGACCGAGCACCACCGCGACCGCACCGGGCACGCGCCGGACCCCGACGCCCTGCTCGAGCGGGTGGGTGCCGGTCACGTGGCAAGCGAGCAGGCGGACGCGCTGCCGACGGGTCTCGCCCGCCTCGTCGAGCTGGCGAGGGCTCTCGCGACCGAGCCCGC
>JAODNF010000430.1 GCA_025464915.1 Frankiales bacterium
GTGTCGCTGCTGACCAACGACCTTCGGCCGCTGCCCGAGGTCGACGTCGTCGCCACCCGGCGCTCCCTGGCGAACCTCCTCGGCCCGGCCTGGTCGTCGCTGCTGCTCGAGGTCGCGGCCGTGTCTCCCGCCGGCCCTGCCGTCGTCACGATGGCGACCGTCGTCGGCTTCCAGGGCGGCCTGTCGACGACCGGCTCCGCGACGCCGCTCGTCCTCCCGTCGTCCGGACCCGTCCACGCGCCCGCCGAGCTGCCCGGCCTGGAGAACCAGGTGAAGCAGCTGACCGAGTGGCTCGACCTCGGGTTCCACCGCAAGGACCTGCTGGCCAGGCTCGGGACCACGGCGCAGCTCGGTGTGCTCATCACCGGCCCCGCGGGTTCGGGCAAGTCGGCGCTGGTGGAGGCCGTCACGAGCGCCCTCGGGCTGCGGCTGATCCGGGCGTGGGGGCCGACCGTCGCCGGCCTCGAGCCGAACGCCGCGTTCCAGCAGCTGAAGGCCCTGCTGGCTGACGCCGCCCGCAGCGCTGTGCTCGTCATCGAGGACATCGAGGCGCTGGTCCCCGCCGAGGGCGGCCCGCTGTCGGCGTACTTCCTCGGTGCCGTCCGCGAGTTCGTCGCCGCCGGGCAGGGCTCGCTGGTCTGCACCACGTCGAAGCCGGAGAGCACCGACCCGGCGCTGCGCTCCCCGGGGACCCTGGACCACGAGCTGTCGATCCCGCTCCCCGACAAGGGTCAGCGGCTGAAGGTGCTGCAGGCGCTGTCCAAGACGGTCCCGCTCGACAAGGACGTCGCGCTCGACGACGTCGCGGGCCGCACTCCCGGCTTCGTCGCCGCAGACCTGCTGGCGCTGCTCAAGGAGGCCGGCCTGCGGGCAGCTTCCCGCCAGAAGGACGTTGCGGAGCCGACGGTGACAGCCGCCGACTTCACCGCCGCGCTCGAGGTGGTGCGGCCGACGGCGATGGGCTCAGCGACCCTCGACATCGCCAAGATCACCCTCGACGACGTCGGTGACATGGCCGAGGTGAAGCAGGCCGTCACCGAGACCGTGCTGTGGCCGCTGCAGTACCCCGACACCTTCGAGAAGCTCGGTGTGGCAGCGCCGCACGGCTTGCTCCTCTACGGTCCGCCCGGATGCGGCAAGACCTACCTGGTCAAGGCGATCGCGGGATCAGGTCAGGCCAACGTGCTGTCCGTGAAGGGCGCCGAGCTGCTCTCGAAGTGGGTCGGGGAGTCCGAGAAAGCCGTCCGGGAGCTGTTCCGCCGCGCCCGCGAGGCTGCGCCGACACTGGTGTTCCTCGACGAGGTCGACGCGCTCGCCCCCACCCGGGGGCAGTCCACGGACGGGGGTACGACGGACCGGGTGGTCGCCGCGCTGCTGACCGAGCTCGACGGCGTCGAGTCCCTCCATGACGTCGTCGTGATCGGTGCGACCAACCGCCCCGACCTCATCGATCCCGCACTGCTCCGGCCTGGGCGGCTCGAGAAGCTCGTCTACGTCCCGCCGCCGGACGCCGAGGCCCGGACCGCGATCCTGCAGACCGCGGTGAAGAGGGTGCCGCTCGCCGACGGAATCGACCTCGTCGACCTGGGCAGGCGCACCGACGGCTACTCCGCCGCCGACTGCGCCGCCCTGGTCCGCGAGGCGGCCCTGTGCGCCATGCGCGAGTCCATGACCGCGTCCACCGTGACCGCGGCCCACCTGGAGTCAGCCCTCACGACGGTCCGGCCGTCGCTCGACCCGGCCCAGGTGGCGTCGCTTGCCGCCTTCGCCGCCTCCCGCGACCCCTCCTGACCCGGAGATCACGACTTCCCTGCTGTGACCGTCGCCTTGCCGAGGCCTCGGTGCCCCGCTGAGCGTGGCGGTGCGGCGGTCACACGTCGACGGCGACGGTGGGAGCAGGGAAGTGGGCTGCTAGGGCTGGTAGTCGCGGGTGACGATGACGGTCATGCCGGGGACCGGGATACCGGCGAAGCGCGGCGCCACCCGTGGGATGCCGAACTGCTTCGCGAAGCGCGCGGCCGAGGCCTGCTGACCGGGCGCGTAGTAGACGGTCGTCGTCGAGATCGTGCCGCCCCGGTAGTTGCCGGTCTGCGGGACCGGCCAGCCACCGCTGCGGAACCTGGCGGCCGCCCGGTCCGCGAGGCCCTTGATCTTGCTGTTGTTGAGGACCCGCACCGGCACGATCGCGGCCTCGGCCGGGGCGGCCGACGTCGGGGCGGCCGACGTCGGGGCGACGACCGGGGCCGGGCTCGTGGAGGTCGTCACCGCAGGCGTCGACGGCGAAGGGCTCGGCTTGGTCGAGACGAGCGGCGGCGAGGACACGACCGGCCCGCCCTTGGGTTCGTCGTTGCCGTTGAGGAAGATCAGCGACCCGATCGCCAGCAGCACGCCCAGCAGCGCCACGCCGGCGCCGAGCACGGCCCGGCCGGGGCTGACCCGCTGCCCCTCGTACGGCGGCCGCGGACCGGCCGGCTCCACCGGCTCGGGCGTCTCGTAGGGCATGTCCTCGGCGACCGCCTCGGCCGACCCGGTGTCGACGAGCCCGCGGAACCAGTCCTGACCTGCGTCGGTCGCCGGCCCGGGCTCGGCCGTGTCCTCGTACCCGTAGCCCTCCTCGGGCTCGGCATAGGCGGTCGTCGAGTCGTCCCACGCGTCGCCGTCGTCGTGGGGGGAGTCGTCCCAGCCGACCTCGTCCCCCGCCTGCTCAGCGACCGGCTCCTCGTCGGCCTCGACCTCGTCGACCGGCTCGGGAGCCGGCACCTCCGGCAGCTCGGGCGGCAGCCACCCGGAGTCGAGGGGTGAAGAGGCGTTCAGGACCGTGGGCTCGACGAGCGGCGGCGGCTCCACCGCCGCGGGCAGCGCCGGC
>JAODNF010000225.1 GCA_025464915.1 Frankiales bacterium
GACTCCGCTCCGTGTTCCGGCCCACGTCGGGCGACCCTCCGACAGCCAGCGGTCAAGGGCGTGCTGTGCCGGTACCCCGTACGGGACGGATCTCTCCTTGCGGCCCTTGCCGAGCACCCGGAGCACACGCCGTGCCGGATCGACGTCGTCGACGTCCAGCCCGCACAGCTCGCTGACCCGGATCCCGGTCGCGTAGAGCAGCTCCAGGGCCACCCGGTCCCGCAGGTCCTCGGCCGCGTCGCCCTCGAAGGACACGAGCGCGACCGCCTCGTCCGGCCGGAGCACCTCCGGGAGCGTGCGCTGCCCCTTGGGCGTGGCGAGCAGGGCACCCGGGTCGGTCGGCACCAGGCCGCGACGGTGCGCCCACGCGGTGAACGTACGGGCCGCGGAGCCGCGGCGGGCGAGCGTGCCGCGCGCCATGCCTGCGGCTCGCAGCCGGGCCAGCCACCCGCGCAGCACGGACAGGTCGACCTCCGTGAGGTCGGTGATCCCGAGGCCGGCGGCGTAGACCAGCAGGGCGGCCACGTCGCCGTCGTAGGCCCGGACGGTGTGCGGCGAGCGGTCGCGCTCGAGGGCCAGGTGGTCGTGGAAGGCCCGCCGCGCGTCCTCCAGGTCGCGCGGCAGCTCCTCGATCACCCCCGCCGCCACTCCCTGAACCTGAACCAGAAGCCTGCGGTGGTCAAGCAACCACGCCCAGGGAGCCCTACGTGGCACCCAGGGTCGTCAGCCGCCAGCCGCCGTCCCGCTGCTCCACGAGACCCGCACCGACCAGCTCGGGGAGCGCGACCTGGACCATCAGCAGGCTGACACCGGCCGTCACCGCGATCTGTGCGACGCTGACGGGCTTGCGCACGGGCAGCGCGTCCAGGATGCGCCGGGTCTGCTCCTCGAGGCGGTCGCGAGGGTGGACCACGCCCCGCAGGGCTGGCGCCTCGACCTCCCCGATGGCCCCGAGCTCCTCGAGGACCTCGGCGGCGCGCGTGACGAGCTGGGCGCCGTCCCGGATCAGCAGGTGGGAGCCGCGCGAGAGGACGGACGTAACCGGGCCCGGCACAGCCATCACCTTGCGACCCAGGTCCCTGGCCCGGCCCGCGGTCGACTGCGAGCCGCTGCGCTCAGCCGCCTCGACGACCACCGCCCCCTGGGTGAGCGCGGCGACCAGCCGGTTGCGGACCAGGAACCGGAGCCGGGTCACCCCCCTGCCCGGAGGGTGCTCCGACACGAGCAGCCCCTTCTGCCCGATCTGCTCCAGCAGGCGGTCGTTGCCCCGCGGGTACGCGACGTCGAGGCCGCCGGCGAGCACCGCGACCGTCGGTGCTCCCTCGGCCAGCAGGGCGCCCCGGTGCGCCGCGGCGTCGATGCCGTACGCCCCGCCCGAGACGATCGCCAACCCGGTCTCGGCCAGGTCGAAGGAGAGCGACCTCGCGACCTCCTGGCCGTACGGCGTCGCCGCGCGGGCCCCGACGACCGCGACCGAGGACGCCGCCGCTGCGCGCAGGTCGTGCGGCCCCCTCACGAACAGCACGAGCGGCGGGGCCATCTCCCGGATGTCGCCCGTGATGGTGTCCGGGTGCCAGTCGAGACCCTCGGGCCACTCGTCGTCGCCGGGGCACACCGCTCGGGCGTCCAGGCGCACGAGGGTGTCCAGGTCGCGCGAGGGGTCGGACGCCCGGACCCGCGTCACGATGCCGTCGAGGGCCTGCTGCCCCAGACCGTCCAGCGGTTCGCCGGCCTGGACGGCCGCCCAGACCTCGGTCGCCGAGCGGGTCTGCAGAGCCTCCCACAGCGGTCGCGAGCCGGGCTCGACGACGCGGGCGAGGCCGACCCGGGCGAGGAGGTCCTCGGCGCTCACGCGACCCACGCCCCGGCGACGTCGCCCAGCCGCATGAACAGCGCCTTCCCGACGTCGTCCCTCGACGGGGAGATGTGCCCCTCGAGGTCGGCCACCGTCCAGGCCATCCGCTGCACCCGGCCGTAGCCGCGGGCCGTCAGCTGGCCGTTGTCCATGGCCGCCATGAGCGGCGCCCGCGCGGCGCGCGACAGCGGCCAGCGGGCCTGCAGCTCGAGCGGCGGGACGTCGCAGTTGGTGCGCCAGGCCGTCCCCACGTAGCGCAGCCCGGCGGCCTCCCGGGCGCTCTCCACCCTGGCGGCCAGCGCAGCGCTCGACTCGTTGCTGCTGTCGAGCAGCACGTCGGCCTTGGAGATCGGCCCCATCCGCACGTTGACGTCGACCCGGTCGAGAAGCGGGCCGGAGAGCCGTTGCAGGTAGGTCCGGCGCCGCTCGGGCGGGCAGGTGCACCGGGAGTCGGGCTGCGCGCAGGGGCAGGGGTTCGCGGCCATGACGAGCGTGAACCGGCACGGGTAGGTCGCCGTGCCGAGCACCCGCTGCAGCACCACCTCGCTCTTCTCGAGCGGCTGCCGCAGGCAGTCGAGGACGTGCGCCGTGAACTCGGGCGCCTCGTCGAGGAACAGCACGCCGCGGTGGGCGAGGCTGACCGCTCCCGGCCGCGCGACCCCGCTGCCACCACCGATCAGCGACGCGGCGGTCGAGCTGTGGTGCGGCGCTTGGAACGGCGGCCGGCTGACCAGCGTCTCCGCCGGTAGGGAGTCCGCGATCGAGTGGATGGCGGTGACCTCCAGCGACTCCTGCATCGACAGCGGCGGCAGGATGGACGGGAGCCGCTCGGCCAGCAGCGTCTTGCCGCAGCCGGGCGGCCCGGTCATGAGCAGGCTGTGGCCGCCCGCGGCGACCAGCTCGCAAGCGTCGCGCCCGGTCGGCTGGCCGGCCACGTCGACGTAGTCGCCGACGTCGGGCGGCCCGGGGCACTCGACCGGCGACACCGTGACCTCCTCCCGCGGCTCGCCGCGCAGCAGCTGCACCAGGTCCCACAGGGACCGGACGCCCTGAACCTCGAGACCCGGCACGAGGCGCGCCTCGGCCAGGTTGGCGACCGGCACGATCGCCCGGTCGAAGCGATCGCGGACCGACAGCAGCGCGGGCAGGACGCCCGTCACGCGCCGGACCGAGCCGTTGAGCCCCAGCTCGCCGAGCAGGACCGTCCCGGCCAGTGCCTCGGGCGGGAACGCCGGGTTGTCGTCGACCGCGGAGAGGACCGCGGCGGCCAGCGCGATGTCGAAGCCGCTGCCCCGCTTGGGCAGCGACGCCGGCGAAAGCCCGATCGTGATGCGCTTGCCACCGGGCCACGCGCCGCCGGAGTTGTGGATCGCGGCCTTGATGCGGTCCTTCGCCTCGCTCAGCGAGGCGTCAGGAAGCCCCGTGACCGTCAGCCCGGGGATGCCTGGTGCGAGGTCGGCCTCGACCCGCACGACGTGGCCCTCGAGGCCGACGAGGGCCACCGACCAGCTGGTCCCCAGCGCCACCTAGAACGCCCCCTCGAGGTGGGTGACCTGGGGCCCGTCACCGGTGCGCAGGACCCCGATCACGTCGAAGCGGATCTCGGACCACCCCGTGGGGCGGTACGCCGTGAGCCACCGCCCTGCGAGGAGCCGCAGGTTGCGCTGCTTCTGCCACGTGACCGCCTCCGCGGGCTCGCCGAACGCCAGCCCGCTGCGGGTCTTCACCTCCACGAAGCAGAGCACCTGACCGATCCGCGCGACGACGTCGAGCTCGCCGTCCCGGCACCGCCAGTTGCGCGCCAGCACCTCGTACCCGTGTCCCTCGAGGTGCTGGACCGCGAGGTCCTCCCCCCAGCTGCCCAGCGCTTGTCGCACTCCCACGACCGACCACCTCCGACACCGAAGGCTGGTCGTCAGGAGCGGTCGGCAGGGCCCGGCGCGGCAAGGTGTGGACGGTCGGGGCGGGTGTGGATCAGGACCGGGTGTCGGGCTCCTCGACGTCGGGCGTGTGCAGGCCCTGGACGACCGGCGCCTGCTCCGAGGTCCCCGGGGCCGACTGGTCCGAGGTGGTCGGCACCGACGCCGCGTCGCCGACGTCGCCGGTCCGCGCCCCCGTCGTACCCGAAGGAGCCTGCGGGTGGTCCGACGCGGGCGTCTCGGCCTCGGACTCGGTGGCCGAGGCGGGGAAGGGCTCGGTCTTCGTCTGGTTCTGGCTGCGGCTCATGCCTGAGCCCTACCCGCGGTCAGCCGCCGGGAAGCTCGCCGGAGATGTCGAGGTCGGGCTTCTCGAGCTTCTCGACGTTGACGTCCTTGAAGGTGAGGACGCGGACCGTCTTGACGAAGCGCGCAGGCCGGTACATGTCCCACACCCACGCGTCGGTCAGGGTCAGCTCGAACCAGACCTCGCCGTCGGACGTGCGGGGCACGACCTCGACGGCGTTGGCGAGGTAGAACCGCCGCTCGGTCTCGACGACCCACTCGAACTGCCGGACGATGTCGCGGTACTCCCGGTAGAGCTGCAGCTCCATCTCGGTCTCGTACTTCTCGAGGTCCTCAGCACTCATGGCAGCTCACGAGGCAACATCCTGCCCGATGATCGAACCGCGCACGTTGACGTAGGAGAAGCGGTGCTCCGGGCAGGGCCCGTGCCGGCGCAGCGCG
>JAODNF010000139.1 GCA_025464915.1 Frankiales bacterium
CGCCTCCGGACTTGATGACGTCCTTGGCCCGGTCGGTGATCTGCAGGAAGCCCTGGGGGTCGATCGAGGCGACGTCGCCCGTCCGGAGCCAGCCCTCGTCGAACCTGGCCGGGTCGGGATCGAGGTGGTAGGCGCCCGTGATCCACGGACCCCTGACCTGGATCTCGCCGACGGACTCGCCGTCCCAGGGCTGCTCGCCGTCCTCGCTGACAAGGCGCACCTCGACCCCGAAGGTGACCCGTCCGGTCCGCTTGCGCCAGGCCCACTCGTCGTCCGCGTCGCGCATGGGGTGAGCGACGGCGGCGAGCGGCGAGGTCTCGGTCATGCCCCAGGCCTGGATGATCCGCACGCCGTGCCGCTCCTGGAACGCCTGCATCAGAGACAGCGGCACGGCCGACCCGCCGCACGGCACCAGACGGAGAGAGGACAGGTCGGTGGGGTTGCGGTCGACGTACTGCAGGAGGTCGTTCCAGATCGTCGGGACCGCGCCGGCGATGGTCGGGCGGTACGTCTGGATCATCCGGGCGAGCGGCTCCGCCTGCAGGAACCGACCAGGCATCACGAAGTCGGCACCGGCCATCCACGCGGCGTAGGGCAGGCCCCAGGCGTTGGCGTGGAACATCGGGACGACGGGGAGGACCGTGTCGTCCTGCCCGATGCCGAAGACGTTCGACGTGCAGACCGCCAGGGAGTGCAGGTACGTCGACCGGTGGCTGTACACGACCCCCTTCGGGTTCCCGGTGGTGCCGCTCGTGTAGCACATGGCCGCGGCCGATCGCTCCTCGAGGACGGGCCACGCGATGGCCGTCGGGGCGTCGGCGAGAAGCTCCTCGTACCGATGGACCGGCTTGCCGAGGGCCGAGGTGTCCGCCTCGCCGACGAGGACGTAGGCCTCCACGGTTCTGAGCTGGTCGGCGACCGCCGCGAGAGCCTGCAGCACTGTCCCGTCGACGATCAGGATCTTGTCCTGGGCGTGGTTGATGACGTAGACGAGCTGCTCTTGGAACAGCCGCAGGTTCACGGTGTGGAGCACGGCTCCGATCGTCGGGATCGCGAAGTAGGCCTCGAGGTGATCCTGGGTGTTCCACATGAACGTGGCGACCCGGTCGCCCTCGACCACTCCCAGGCCGCGCAGCGCGTGCGCCAGCTGGGCTGCGCGGGTCCCCACCTCCGCGTACGAGGCCTCACGGTGACCGTCGCCCTCGTAGGTGATCACCCGGCTCCCGGCGAACACCTTGCGGCCGTGCTCCAGCACCGCGCTGAGCAACAGCGGCGCGTCCTGCATGGTGCTCTCGACCACGAAAGGGCCTCTCGTCTCCGTTATGGCCAACCTGCCTCACCGAAGGCGTTCGCTCAAGACGGCTACGGTATGAAAACAACAAGCAGGAGGAGGACGTCGTGGCTGCCTGGCGGCGGTGCGCGCAGTGCAGGAAGGTGCTCCCCGAGGACGCCTTCGACGGTGCCGCGGAGGTCTGCAACGCGTGCGTTGCGGGCCCGCCCCCGAAGGTGCGACAGACCCGGGCGTCGGCGGTGAAGACCGTTCGTCCCGCGACCACGCCGGTCCCCGCCGAGCGCGCGCCGCTGCTGGGGATCGTCGGCTCCGGCGACCTCGAGGTGCGTGAGCGCCGAGCGCGCAAGGCCGCGACCGCGTCGCTCGTCGAGATGCACGCCGAGGACTACGCCCAGCTGCTCGCCCTCGCCCGTCGCGACGAGGGCCTGCGCTAGGGGATCAGCAGCTGGCGGACGGCGACGCCGTCGGCAAGGGCGTCGAGGGCCGCCGGCGCGTCCTCGAGCGACAGCACCGCCGAGGTGAGGCGCTCCACCGGGAGCCGGCCCGACTGCCACAGGCCAACCAGCCTCGGGATGTCGCGCTGCGGCGCCGCCGAGCCCATGTACGACCCGAGCACCTGACGCGCCTCGGCAACCACCTGCACGGCCGGGATCGACAGCATCCTGGAGGGGTGCGGGAGCCCGACGAGGACGGTCGCCCCGCCGCGGGCCGTCATCGCGAACGCGTCGGCCATGGCCTGCTCGTGGCCGACCGCCTCGATGACGTACCGCGCTCCCCCGCCGGTCAGGTCGCGCACCTCCTCGACGCTCGAGGCGACGTGGGTGGCTCCGAGCTCCATCGCCAAGGAGCGCTTCGCCGCGACGGGGTCGACGACGATCAACGGATCGGCGCCGGCCAGGTGCGCGCCCATCACGGCGGACAGGCCGACGCCACCGAGACCGACGACCACGACGCTGTCGCCGGGCCGCACCTGGACCGTCGACTCCACTGCACCCGTACCGGTGAGCAACGCGCACCCGAACAGCGCCGCCGTCTGGCCCTGGACCTCCGGCGGCACCACGACGGCGGAGCCGCGGTCGACGACGACATGACTGCTGAAGGCGCTCACCCCGAGGTGGTGGTGAACCCCGTCGCTGAGCCGGGTCCCGCCCCGCAGCAGCTCCCCCGCGGTGTTGGACGCCGCGCCCCGGCGGCACAGGGCGGGCGAGCCGCTCGAGCACTCGGGGCACGACCCGCAGGACGGGACGAAGACCAGCACCACCCGATCGCCGACGGCGACGTCGTGCACACCGTCGCCGATCTCCTCGACGATCCCGGCGGCCTCGTGCCCGAGGGCCATCGGCAGCGGACGAGGTCGGCTCCCGTCGACGACCGAGAGGTCCGAGTGACACAGCCCCGACGCCTCGACCCGTACCAGCAGCTCACCCGCCCTCGGTCGCTCCAGGGTCAGCTCTCGGACCTCGACCGGCTTGGAGGCGGTGTACGGCCGCGGGCGACCCGCCTCCGACAGCACGACGCTGGTGACCAACATGTCTGCCAACCTAAGGTCTCCCCCTATGACCGAGGACCCGCGGGACCTGCGCCGCTCCGACTTCCCCGTCCTGCGTGAGGTCCCGACGCGCTGGTCGGACGTCGACGCGTACGGGCACGTGAACAACGTCGTCCACTACGCCGTCTTCGACACCGCCGTCAACGCCTGGCTGATCGAGGTCACCGGCGAGGACGTCCGTCGCTGGGACGCCCTCGGCCTGGTCGTCGAGACCTCCTGCCGCTACCTCGCAGAGCTCGACTTCCCGGCCCCGATCACCGCCGGCCTCGCCGTCGAGAAGCTCGGCAACAGCTCCATCGCCTACCGGCTCGCGCTGTTCGGCAGCGGAGAGTCACCCGCCGCTGTGGGTCGCTTCGTGCACGTGTACGTCGACAAGCAGTCCCGACGACCGGTGCCCGTCCCGGACGCCATCCGCAACGCCGTCACCCGAATCGGTTCGAACCGATCCGGTTGACGCTTACACTGCAACCGTTCAGGGTTACCTGAGGCCACCCCCCA
>JAODNF010000257.1 GCA_025464915.1 Frankiales bacterium
ACGCGACGCCGCCGGCCACCCAGGTCGCGGCCGCGGCCGCCGTGTGGGCGTAGAAGGAGCGGGAGTTCGGCTGCTGCTTGAACGTGCGGTTCAGCACCAGGCCACCGACGACGGACGTCGCGCCGACGACCTGCTGCCGCCGTCGGAAGGCGTCGTCGGGCTCGCGGTGGTCACGGGGGACGCGGTGCAGGACGCCGTCCAGGACCTGCCGGATCACGTGGTGCGTCCCTTGGAGACCGCGCGCTCGCGCAGGGCGACCCGCACCGCGTCGTCGTAGCTCATCGGCTCGAAGGGCACCACGTCGCGGATCGACGGGTCCCGCACCACGACCTCGTTGCTCATCGAGTCGACGAGGTTGCGGGCCGTTGTGCCGTCGACGTCGGTCACGAGCGACAGCCAGCGCGAGGACAGCCCGGGCGTCAGCAACGGGACCGGGACGATCGGCAGCCGCCGCTTCTCGATGGCGGCCACGTGCTGCAGCATCTCCCGGTAGGTGAGGACGTCCGGCCCGCCGATGTCGAAGACGCCGTCCACCTCGAGCACGCCGACGAGGTAGCGCACCACGTCGTCCACGGCGATCGGCTGGCAGCGGGTCTGCACCCAGGACGGCGTGATCATGGCCGGCAGGTGCTCGACGAGCTGGCGGGTCAGCTCCCACGAGATGCCGCCGTGGCCGACGATGATGCCGGCGCGCAGCACGGTCACGGCCACGCCGCCCTCGCCGAGCAGGGTCTCGACCTCACGGCGGCTCCGGAGGTGCGCCGACAGGTCGTCGCGGTCGGATCCCAGGCCCCCGAGGTAGACGATCCGTGACACCCCGGCGTGGGCAGCAGCCGTGCCGAAGCCCCGTGCGGCCTTGGCGTCCTGGTCCTCGAAGTCGGTGTCGTCGAGGGAGTGCACCAGGTAGTAGGCCGCGTCGCAGCCCTTCAGCGCGGCCTCGAGCGAGGCGTCGTCGTGCACGTCCGCGGCGACCGGCGTGCCGGCTCCGTAGTAGTCGTCGGGGTGGCGCGTGAGCGCCACCACCTCGTGCCCCTCGTCCTCCAGAGCAGGGCACAGCCGACTGCCGACGAAGCCGGACGCACCGGCCACCGCGATCCTCATGGGGGTCACCCTCGCGGCCTTCCCCCAGAGCAGCAACTCGAACTAGGCCGCCTCCGCGACCTCCGCCACATCGGTGTCCACGGCGTACGTCGACGACGGGTCGCGGTCCGACACCCCGTCCTCGGGACGCGGCGGGCGGATCACGGTCGCGGCGTACCGCGACAGGTCCAGCCCCAGGTGCGTCGCGTCGACGGTGAGCTTGTCGACCTTGGTGACCACGCCGGTCTCGATGTCGGGCTTGTCCCAGACCCGGTTCAGGAGCCGCCCGGTCACGACGACCGAGTCGCCCTTGCGGACGCTGTCGAGCACGTTGTCGGCCAGCCGGTTCCAGCAGACGACGTCGTACCAGAGCGTGCCGCCGTCCTCCCAGTCCTCGCCCTTGCGGATGCGCGGCGTCGTGGCGACCCGCAGGTCCAGCACGTGCGCCCCGTTCGGCGTGATGCGCAGCTTCGGGTCGAAGGCCACGTTGCCGGTGAAGCTGATGGTCGGTTCGTTCACGGTCCCTCCAGGAGAGTCAGGTGTTGGTCCACCCTGACCGCCGACTGACCACCACGGGCCGGGCTCGCACGATCTGGGGACACGCCGAGCCGCTGTGCACAACCCGGCACCCAGGACGTGCGACCGTGGGTGCGTCTCAAGGGGGTGGGATGGACCGCCGTCAGCTGCTGGCCCTGCTGGCACTCGGCACGGCGTCCGCGTGCACGCGTGCTGTCGACGCGGCCGGGTCCGCCCCGGGGCCGCTGCCGCAGCCCGCCCCCGCACCCGGCCAGCCGGTCGCGCTGCCCGTGCTCCGGCCCACCTCGAGCCCGACGCCGGAGGCGACCGCCCTCGACCCGACGTACCCGCCCGCGTCGTTCCCGCCCGAGACCGCCGGCGGGCCGCCGCTGCTCATCAGCAGGCTGCCCGAGCAGGCGCGGCTGGCCGACTACATCGCGCTGACGATCGACGACGGGTTCAACGCCGAGACCGTCGCCGCCTACGTCGAGTTCGCGACCACGACCGGCATCCACCTGACCTTCAACCCCAACGGCGTGTACGCCCACGTCTGGGAGCCGCACGCGGACGCCCTGCGGCCGCTCGTCGAGGCGGGGCAGGTGCAGATCGGCAACCACACCTACCGGCACCAGGACCTGAGGCGGCTCTCCGACCACGGGATCGAGGAGGAGCTGCAGAAGAACGAGGACTGGGTCCAGGCGACGTTCGGGACGTCGACCCGGCCGTGGTTCCGCCCGCCGTACGGCTTCCGCAGCGAGCGCACGGACGAGGTCGCGGCCTCGCTCGGCTGGCAGAACGTGCTGCTCTGGAACGGCTCGTTCGGCGACGCGGGGACGCTTCCCAGGACCGTGCTGCTGCGCGAGGCCCGCACCTGGCTGAACGCCGGCACGATTCTGCTCGGGCACGCGAACCACCCGACCGTGACGCACCTCTACCCGCAGATCGTGGAGATCCTCACCGAACGCGGGCTGACACCCGTCACGCTGCGCGAGGCCTTCAGCCTGGCGACACCTGAAGAGACAGGTACTCCGAGTCCCCCAGTGCCTCCAGCAGGCTGATCTGAGTCTCGAGGTAGTCGACGTGCTCCTCCTCGGACTTCAGGATGTCCTCGAGCAGGATGCGGGTGACCTGGTCGGGCGCCTCGACGCAGAGCGCGATGCCGCGGCGCAGCGTCTCCATCGCGCGCACCTCGACGCCGAGGTCCGCGGCCAGCTGCTCCCGCACCGTCTCACCGATCGCGAGCGGGTTGAGGCGCTGCAGGTTGGGGTGGCCCTCGAGGAACAGGATGCGGGAGATGAGCAGGTCGGCGTGCTTCATCTCGTCGATCGACTCGGAGTAGGTGTAGTCGCCGAGCTTGGTGAAGCCCCAGTTCTTCTGCATCGCCGAGTGCAGGTAGTACTGGTTGACTGCTGTGAGCTCGTTGGTGAGGACCTCGTTGAGCACCTCGATGACCCGCTCGTCGCCACGCATGCGACGAACCCTAGACGGCGATCTCGTCGCCGTGCGCCGGGCCTGCCCGCCGAGCCTTCGCCTCGTCGCACAGCTCGCGCAGCTTGGGTAGGCAGCCGCCGCACCCGGTGCCGGCGTGCGTCGCCTTCGCGACGCCGCGCAGGGTGCGCGCCGCGCCCGCGTCCAGCACCGAGCCCACCTGCGCGTCGCTGACGCGGTGGCAGTGGCACACGAGCACGGAAGGAGTCCCTCACTTCGGGCGGCTTTACTTTGGGCAACCTAACCTGCGTGCTGCAGAGGGGTCAACGGTGCGTTCGGTCACACCCCCTGTCTAGGTTCATCCCGTGCTCCTCGCCGACCTCGCTGCGACGTCCACGGCTGTGGCCGCGACCTCCAAGCGGCTCGAGAAGCTCGCCCTGCTGTCGGCCAGGCTGCAGCAGGCGGCGCCCGACGAGGTCGCGGTCGTCGCGTCGTACCTGTCCGGGGACCTGCTCCAGCGACGCACCGGGGTCGGCTGGCGCTCGCTGCAGGGCCTGCCCGAGCCGGCCCACGAGCCGTCGCTGACCGTGCTCGAGGTCGACGCGGCCTTCGCGGGGATGGCGCTGCTCGCCGGGCCCGGCTCCACGGGCGAGCGCACCGCGGCCCTGCAGGCGCTGTGGTCCCGAGCGACGGCCCACGAGCAGCGGCTGCTGGCCGGCCT
>JAODNF010000295.1 GCA_025464915.1 Frankiales bacterium
ATCCGATCCGTGCGGTTGTACGCCGCCTGGTAGAGCGCGAGGTTGGGTCCCCAGTATCCGAAGGCGCCCAGGCCGAGGACAACGACCACCGCAGGCAGGGCACCGATGCCGAGCGCGAACGTCGCGAGCACACCGAAGAGCACGCCGACGACGAGCCCCAGGACCTTGACGGCCAGCACCCGGTCAACGTCCCAATCGGCAGGACTGCCCGCCAGGTCGAGCCTGCGCTGGAGGTCGGCCTCGCGGCCGTCGGAGCTCATGCGTCGCGCGAGACTTGTCAGCCGAGCCAGGAAAGGCGTGACGACGCGGTCGGCGAAAGGCACGTCGACCTCGCTACGCATGCTCTGCGGAGCCGTACCCACGGCCTCCAGGGCCTGGAGGGAGCGCCCGATCTGGCGCCGCTCGGAGGTCAGGCCGCCCACGCTTGCTACGCCCACGAACAGGGCGATGAAGATGCCGGCGATGCCGGCGATACCGAGAGCCCCCACGTCAGACCTCGACCTTGACGACCTTGGAGAGCCAGAAGGCTCCCACGACGATCAGCACACCGCCCGTGGTGAGCATGACGACGCCGATGGGGTCGTGGAAGAGCGGGTCGATGTAGGTTCGGCGCACGAGCATCAGGTAGAGGAAGAACAACGGCGGCAGCCCACCGAGGATGTACGCCGACAGGCGGCCTTCGGCCGAGAGGACGCGCGCCTGCCGACGAAGTCGGTCGCGCTCGCGCAGGGTCTGCGCCAGCGTCGTGAGGACCTCGGCGAGGTTGCCGCCGACATCGCGCTGGATGCGGATTGCCATCACGACCCAGCCGAAGTCGTTGCTGCGCATCCGGTGGGCGATGCCATCGAGCGCCTCGTCGATGGGCACTCCCAGGCGCGACTCGACCAAGGCTCGGTTGAACTCGCCAGAAATGGGCTGCGAGCCCTCGCGGACCACGGTGTCGAGGGCCTGGGGCAGCGAGTAGCCCGCGCTGAGGCTGCCCGCCACGAGCTGGAGGGTGTCAGGGAGCTGCTCGAGAAACGCATTGGTCCGGCGGCTCTCCTTGATCCTGAGATAGAGGAAGGGAACCAGGAACCCGATGACCAGGCCGATGACGGTCGCCAGCAGGTCCGCGCCGCTCAGCAGGAAGAGCAGCACGGAGACGCCCACGGCGATGCCGACGTGCAGGAGCAGCCACTCGGCCGGTCGGAGGGGCACGCCGGCCGCGTCCAACCGACGCTCGAGGCCCGCGTCGATGTCGCGCTGCTGTACGACCCGACCCGCGACGTCGACAGCGGTCCTGGCCAGTGAGCTGTCGCCGAGCACTGTCGCCTCGCGCACCTTGGCCTGCTGCGCCCGCCCGGTCAGCGTGTACATCGACAGTCGGCGCGGCATGCCGGTGCGGTTCTGCTCGCTGCTGAGCGCGGCCAGAGCAAGGACCATGAGCAGGCCGAGGAACAGGGCTGCGGTGGCTCCGTACAGGACGGGCTTGCTCGTGAGAGACGTCGCGCTGTGGCGCACTGGCTGCGGGCCGAAGTCCCTGGCCGGTGGAGCCACAGCGACCTTGCTGAGCGAGGTGAAGACCGAGTCGGTGACCCGCGCACCGGCTGCCGTGGCGGAGACCAGGACTGTGCCGGAGGTCGAGGTCAGGCCCTTGGGCAGGGTCGCAGTGACGACGAGCTCCTGGGCGATGCTGCGGGCCGCCGACTGGAACGCCGTCGCCAGGTCGGCGGCATCCGGGGCCTTCAGCACCGAGCCGCCGGAGGCGGTGGCGATCTGGCTGAGAGCGGCGTTCCCGCCGGCCTCGGCACCGAGCGCGACCGCGGAGAGCAGTGCGCCGCTGGCCTTGATCGAGCTGATGACGGCCGCCAGCGAGGCGATGCTGCCTTCGTCCTTGCCGTCGCTCAGGAGCAGCACGGTGCGGGCCCCTGTCTTGCCGACGGTGCGGGCGGACAGCGACGCTGCGTCATAGAGGGCGGTGTTGCCGGTGGCGACCAGGCCGCTGACTGCTCGCTGCACCCGGGCGTGGTCGGCCGTCGGCGCAACGTCAACCCGAGCGCGGCTCGAGAAGGTGACCAGCCCGGCGTCGACGTCGGCGGGCAGCGAGCCGAGGAAGCTGCTGGCAGCCACTTTCGCCGCGGCCAGCCGGGCACCGGCCATCGAGCCGCTCGTGTCGATCGCCACGACGGCTGTGCGCCGCACTTTGGTGACCGCACCGGCGGACACAGTCGCAGCACTCGACGGGAGTGCTCTGCCGTCCAGGGTCACGGCAACGCTGTGCGGGTCGAGGGTGTCGGCCGGCGTCAAGCCCGAAGCGGAAAAGAGCAGCGTGACCTTGCCCTCGGCCGAGGTGACCTGCAGGATTCGGCCCTTCGGGGCGTCGGCGAGTGCCCGATCGGCGGTCGTTGCGAGCCCAGCGCAGATCAGCAGGGCCAGCGCACCGCTGCGGCGGAGGACCTGCCGACGGATCATCGGCGCGAGGGCCGGGCGTGCCCGGGTGTCGCGAAGACCTCCGCTGTGAGGGTCACCCCCGACGCGGCGAGCTTGTCGAGGAACTGTGGGCGCAGACCCGTGGCCG
>JAODNF010000314.1 GCA_025464915.1 Frankiales bacterium
GCTCGTCGCGGCCGTCAGGCCGCTGCTGGCGGAGGTGAGAGCCGCCGTGGCGGTGTTCAGCGTCGCCGTGGCCGTGCTCACCTGGGCGAGGGCAGAGGAGGCAGCCGACTCAGCCGTGCTGATGGCCGAGGTGACGAGCCCGAGCTTCTTCACGAGCGAGTCCACCGTGGCGAGGGGCAGCTTGGTGATGTCAAGGCCCAGCGCCGCGAGCAGGTCCGCGATGCTGGGTAGTGCCAGCCCCTTGATCTCGATGGTCTTGGCGCTGCTCGCGCCGACGACCGAGCTGACGGCCGAGCCGAGGCTGACGGTTCCGTTGAGGGGGACGTTCAAGCCGAGCAGCTTGAGCGAACCGAGCGAGTTGGCACCAGCGGTGGTCTTGGGGGCTGACGTGGCAGCTGCAGAGAACGCCGGGCTTGTCAGCGACACGATGCCCGCCAGCGCGGCGGGACTGCTGGCCGCGGGTGCCGAGACCGGCGAGTTCGACGGCGTGATCGTCTGGGTCCCGATGGCCGTGCCGTCGGCGACGAGCGGCGTGAGCGTCACGGAGGAGAGCGCCTTGCCGGTGAGCGTGTCGGCAGACAGCGTGACGTCACCGAGGCGCAGCGAGTGGCCGGCCGCTGCCACCTGCAGCAGGGAGAGCGTCGACAGCGCCTTGCCCTTTGCGGGGCTGGCAACCGTCGTCGCTCCGGCCGAGCTGGCGGCCATGCAGAGGCCTAGGGCCGTGGCTGAGGCCGTGACGGCCAGGACGGGTCGTGTGCGCACGAGGGCTCCAGTCGAGTTGGGCGGCGCGAGGGTTTCGCGCACTTCAGGTCACTTCATCGGAGATAGCCGATATCGACCATGACGAAAAAGGACTAATCACGGACCGCCAGCGGACCCTCATGCGATGCGCAACAGCGGCGGGCCCGCCGCGTGGTCGCGGCGGGCCCGTGAAGCGGCCCGCTGGGGGCCGTTGCGCTAGTTGAGCTCGACCGGCCCGCCCTCGGTGCACCAGCCGGTGGCCGTCGAGTAGCCGATGCCAAAGCCGCTGCAGACGAGGCCGCCGCCAGAGGAGACCACACTCGAGGTGGCGTCTCCGGCGTGGGCGATCAACAGGCCGTCGCTGTTGTTGTTGACGCTGACGAGGCCACCGTTGAGCGCGGTGCCCGTCGCCTGGCCCGACCCGTGGTTGGTCACGATCGCCACGCTGCCGAGCTTGTCCGCCTGAGCGACGGCGGACCCTGCTCCCTGGTTCGTGGCTACCGCAGTCGCGCTGTTCGAAGCGACGGCAAGGGCAGAGCCACCGACGGCAGCGACGTTGCTCGCGACTGCGGTTGCGTTGTTCTTCGCGGTGGCGACGGCGCTGCCGCCCAGCAGGGCCGTGTTGCTCGCCGCAACAGCGGCGCCGTTGGAGGCGGTGGCGACGGCGTTACCCCCCGCGAGCGCCGTGTTGTTCGCGGTCGCGGTCGCGAGCCCCGAGGCGGTAGCGATCGCGGAACCGCCCACACCCGTCAGGTTCTTCGCGGAGGCGCTGGCGAGGCCCGTTGCCGTGGCCACAGCGCTGCCGCCTCCGAGGTAGCTGTTGTTCTGCGCCGTCGCACTGCTCAGGCCGTTCGCCGTAGCGGTGGCGCCACCCGCCGTGTTGCTGACCGCCCCCGCGAGGCCGCTGCTGCTGGTGCACTTCTGGCCCGGGACGCTGAAGATCACGACGTTGACGGGAGCGCTGACGCAGGGTGCCGGCCGCACGATCTTGAAGGACGATGCGCTCGAGATCCCCGCCGTGCCCAGCACCACGAGACCAGCCGTCCCGAACAGGATGGTGCGCGTGCTCGGCCGACGCGAAGTCTGCTTCTGGTTGTGGCTGCTCGTGCTCATGGTGCTCCTCGTCATGGGGTGCTTGCCCTGCAGCAAGCGGAATGAGAGGACCGTATGAGGGCATTCGCCGCGTGTCTCTGAGTTCGGGACAACCTGGTCACAGGATGACTCAAACGGGCTATAAAAGGCGGGATCGGGCACCGAGAGGAACTAAGCAGTTATGCCCCACATGCGCTCTTGCCGTGCCTTGCCGGCGACGACCGGTCAGAGCGGGCTGTTCTTGCCCTCCGGCACGGACATCACGACCGGGTGGTCAAGGTCCACCGGGCCGACCTTGGACGCGCCACCGGGGCTGCCGATCGAGGTGGTCTCGGTGAAGAAGTCCACGTTGGCGCGGTAGTAGTCCTTCCACTGCGAAGGCGTGTCGTCCTCGTAGTAGATGGCCTCGACGGGGCAGACCGGCTCGCAGGCGCCGCAGTCCACGCACTCGTCCGGGTGGATGTAGAGCGACCGCTTGCCTTCGTAGATGCAGTCGTCCGGGCACTCCTCGATGCACTCCTTGTCCTTGACGTCGACGCAGGGCTCGGCGATTACGTAGGTCACTTGCTCAGCCATCCTCAATCCGTGGAGCGGTTCCCCTCTAGTCTCGCAGACGTGGTCAGGTACGCCCGCGACGTGGGGCCCGGGGACTCCGGCGTCCGGGTCTCGTTGCGTCGCGCTCTTCCGGAGGGCGGGTACGGCGACGTGCTCGGGCAGCTGCTGTCCTGGACGGAGACGGTGGTGATCCAGACGCGGCACGGCGTGGTCGAGGTTCCGTCGGCCGCTGTGGTCGCGGCCAAGAGAGTGCCGCCGGCACCTCCCCGACGATGACATGGTCCCGGGAGCGGTTCGCGGAGCTCGTCCGCTCCCCCGACTGTGACGTGGCCGAGGCGTGCCTGCTCATCGGCTGCGAGGTCGAGCGGGACCTGACCATCACCGACTGGCTGGTCGAGCTCGACGTGCTCGCAGCGAGGGTCACGTCGAAGGACGTCGGAGGTCTGCAGCGCGCGCTCAGCCACTTCTCCGGCGGGCCGGCGGACTACGCGGACCTGCGGTCGTCCCTGCTGCACCAGGTGCTTCGCAGGCACCGGGGGCTGCCCATCCTGCTCTCGGTCGTGTGGACCGAGGTCGCCCGCAGAGTAGGCCTCGAAGCCGTGAGCCTCGGCCTGCCGGGGCACGTCCTGACCTTGGTCGGCGAGACGGTCGTGGACCCCTTCAGCGGCGGCACTGTCGTTCACGCGCCGCATCAACCGGCTCTGGACCCTGGTGCCCTGCTGCTGAGGGTGCTCGCCAACGTCCGGGCCCTCGCGGAGCGACAGGGCATGTCCCTGGACACCGCGCGCACCCGCTTGTGGGCGACCGAGCTCTCGTTGCTGCTGCCGCGCCACCCGGTCGAGCTGCGGCGGGAGCAAGGCGAGCTGCTGCTCCGTCTCGGCGAGTTCCGCACTGGTGCCACCGCTCTGGAGGAGTACGCCGAGCTGGTCGAGAGCCACTCCGCTGAGCAGGCTGAGAGCGCGCGCCGGCAGGCTCGGCTGGGCCGGGCACGACTGAACTGACGCTCGATGGGGCACTTTTGACCTCATGCGAATCCGTACTGCTGCCGTCCTTGTCTGTCTCACCGCTGGATCCCTCGCTGGTTGCAGCGGGAGCTCGAGCTCGTCCACCCGGGCCACGACCACACCGCTGCCGTCGGACACGGTGGAGCTCAAGGTCCATCCGACGGCGAGCGCCTCCCCCACGCTGCCGGTTGCCTCCGCCTACGTCGTCAAGACGCAGAAGGGCGTGACCTACGCCGAGATGCAGGAGGCCTTCCGCAAGCTGTCCAAGATCGCCGGGCTCCGCGGACTCAACCTCACGCGAGGCACCGGCCTCCGGGTCGACCTGGCCGTTCCTGACGACCCTGCCCAGCGGCGTCAGGTGCTGGCGATCCTGACCGCCCTGGGCAAGGTCGACGTCGCCTTCTGAACCTTCCTTCTGAACCGCGCAGCAAAAGGGCCCCCTCCTCACGGAGGGGGCCCTTCTACGTAGCGCTCAGGTAGTGGCCGGGGGGAGAGATCGCTCCCTCCCCCCGGTGGGGACTACTTGAAGGTGACCGTGACCCGGTTCGACTGCGTCGACAGGTTCTGGCCGTCGCTCAGGGTCTGAGCGATGAAGGTGACGGCGCCCTTGGCCGCGAAGGTGCGGCTGAAGGAGTAGTGGCCGTCGGAGAGGGTGCGCGTGCTGCCGATGAGCGTCAGCGCACCGTTCTTCACCGTGAAGATCCGCACAGCCACGTTGCCGTGACCCGGGACGATCGTGCCGGAGAAGGAACCGGTCTTGCCGGAGGCCGCGCCGCGGAGCGACATGGCCGGGCGGACCGAGACAGCAACCGTGCCGCTGTCGCCAGCAGCCGTGCGGGCGAACAGACGCGTGTTGCCACGCGGCGTGATCGCCGTGCTGTAGCTGCCGCTGGCCGGGAAGGTACCCGAGCGAACCGCCTGGTAGACGGTGCCGGGACGGGTCAGCGCGAACAGCGTGAACGTGTCGCCCGCCTTGCCCGTGACCGTCAC
>JAODNF010000329.1 GCA_025464915.1 Frankiales bacterium
TCTTGTAGCCGATGTCGAGGAGGACCTCGTCACGGTCGACCTTCACGATCGTGCCCTCGACGATGTCGCCATCGTTGAAGTACTTGATCGTGGAGTCGATGGCAGCGAGGAAGTCCTCCTCGCTGCCGATGTCGTTGATCGCGACCTGGGGAGTGGTCGGCGTCTCGAGGGTGCTGGTCAAAGGATTGGTCTCCGGCTGCGGACAGATGTCGTGCCCCACCCCCGTTGGGTGGAGTCATGAGTGAACGCAGCGGACAGGAATCGTCGGGACCAGAGGGAATGAACCAACCAGACGCGGGCGAACCCACCCGCAGCGCAGGCGTAAGACTACTCGCATGGACGCTCAAGCCTCAAACAGCGCTGATCGGGTCGCGCACCGTGAGGCCGACGCCCAGGAGAGCGCCCGGGCCAACCGGCTCTGGTGGGACCTGAACGCCGACGACTACTACGCCGAGCACGGGGCGACCCTCGGCGACGTGGACCTGCTCTGGTGCCCGGAGGGACTGCGGGAGGCCGACGCCCGGCTCCTCGGCGACGTGTCGCGGCTCCACGTCCTCGAGGTGGGCTGCGGCGCAGCGCAGGGCGGCCGCTGGCTGACCGCCCAGGGCGCCCGGGTCACGGCCTTCGACGTCTCCTACGGCCAGCTGAAGAAGTCACGTGAGCTCGACCGCCGTACCGGCGTGGCTGTCACGGTCCTGCAGGCGGACGCCCAGGCCCTCCCGTTCCGGGACGCCTCGTTCGACCTGGTCGTGAGCGCGTTCGGCGCCATCCCCTTCGTCAGCGACTCGGCCGGCACCATGCGCGAGCTCGCCCGGGTGCTGCGCCCGGGCGGCCGGCTGGTGTTCTCGGCCACCCATCCGGTGCGGTGGGTCTTCCCCGACGACCCCGGCCCGGGCGGGCTGACGGTGAGGCAGAGCTACTTCGACCGGACGCCGTACGTCGAGGAGAACAGCGCAGGGCAGGCCGTGTACGTCGAGCACCACCGCACCATCGGTGACCGCGTCCGCGACCTCCGGCAGGCCGGGTTCGTGCTGGACGACCTCGTCGAGCCGGAGTGGCCCCAGGGCCGGACCGAGGAGTGGGGCCAGTGGTCGCCGCTGCGCGGCGCGCTGCTCCCGGGTACGGCGATCTTCCTCGCGAGCAAGGGTGTGTAGGGCAGTTGCCTGACGGTCGCAACCACCGACTCGGGTGGATCGAAAGAGCGTTTTGGGCGGTGGCGTAGTCACTTCGGGTGGTTCGGCGCTGTTTCGTTGACGTATGTGTGGTCCGCGTCACACGCTCAGTCCCGAGCCAGGCGCAACGTCGCGCCTGCTCCTCAAGGATGGGGACGCGTGGACACGCTGCTGGCCCTGACCGTCGCCGGTCTCGTGACCGGGTGCATCTATGCCCTGACGGCATCCGGCCTCGTCCTGACCTACACCACGTCGGGCATCTTCAACTTCGCCCACGGCGCGATCGGCATGATGGCGGCCTACCTGGACTGGCAGCTCATCGCCTGGGGCGTCCCGGTGCTCCCCGCCTTTCTGCTCACCGTCCTGGTGCTGTCGCCCCTGATGGGCCTGCTCGTCGAGCGGCTCCTGGTCCGTCGCCTCGGGAACGCCTCGCTCGAGGTCACGCTCACCGTCACCGTCGGGCTCCTGCTGCTGCTCATCGCGACCGCCCAGACCGTCTGGGACGCCCACACCGCCCGCCGCGTCCAGCCGTTCTTCTTCGGCAAGACCGTCACCGTCGGCGGGGTCGTGCTGAGTTACCACCAGCTGATCGTGATCGCGGCCGCCGTCGTCGTACCCCTCGCGCTCTGGGCGTTCCTGCGCTGGGCGCGCACCGGTGTCGCCATGCGCGCCGTCGTCGACGACCGGGAGCTCGCGGCCCTCACCGGCGCCTCGCCGAGCACCGTCGGGTTGCTCGGCTGGGCTCTTGGGTCCTCGCTCGCGGGCCTGGCGGGCGTGCTGCTGGTCAGTCAGGTCGAGCTGAACGCCATCACCCTGACGCTGCTCGTCATCAACGGCTACGCCGCTGCCGTCATGGGTCGGCTGTCGAACCTGCCGCTCACCATCGCCGGCGGCCTGCTCCTCGGCGTGCTGCAGTCGCTCTCGATCCAGTACGTCTCGATCGGCTGGCTGAACCAGATCCAGACCAGCATCCCGATGATCTTCCTGTTCGTCGCGCTGCTCGTCGCCCCTCCGACCCGGCTGCGGGTCGGCCAGCTCGCCCCGCTCGTCGCTCCCCGCGTGCCGGGGGCCAAGAGGTCCCTGGTCGCCGGTGCGGGCTTCCTCGCGGTGGCCGGGATCGTCACCGCCGTCCTGCCCGCGGGTCGCGTCGACGCCTTCACCCACGGCACCGCCGTCGCGATCATCCTGCTCAGCCTGGTGCCGATGGTGGGCTACGGCTCGATGGTCTCGCTGTGCCAGCTGACCTTCGCCGGCATCGGGTGCGTGGCGATGGCCAAGGTCGGCGGCGGGCCGCTCGGCATGCTGGTCGCGATCCTCGCGCCAGCCGCTGTCGGGCTTCTCATCGCGCTTCCGACGATGCGCCTGCGTGGCCTCTACCTCTCGCTCGCGACGCTCGCCTTCGGCTATGCGATGGAGGACAACTTCTTCCAGAACCCGTCGGTCATGGGCGACTACCTGGGGCAGAAGGTCCCGCGGCCCTTCGGGATCGACAACCCGCGTGCGTACCTGTTCTTCACCGCCGCGACCTTCGCCGTCTGCGCCGTCGGGGTGCTCGCTCTCCGCCGCTCCACCTACGGTCGCCGCCTGGTCGCGCTCGGCGACTCTCCCGCGGGTTGCGCCACGATCGGCATGAGCATCCGCGCCACGAAGCTCGGCATCTTCGCCGGTTCAGCGGGTCTCGCCGGTCTTGGCGGCGCGCTGATGGGCGGCCAGGAGGGCGTCGTCGGCTACACCGACTTCCCCATCCTGCTCAGCCTGACGCTGCTGCTGATGGCCGTCGTGTGGGGCGTCCGCACGGTCTCCGGCGTCCTGCTCGCGGCGCTGCTCATCGAGGTCGTGCCGATGCTCAACGGCCACCTCGGACGGATCGGCGACAGCGTGCTGCCGCTCCTCGTCGGGCTCGGTGCGGTCGGGCTCGGCAAGAACCAGAACGGCATCGTCGGGGCGGTCCTGCAGAAGCTCCCCCGCCGTACACCGACGCTGCCCCTCCCCCGGCAGCACTCCGAGATCGACCTGCGCGAGGAGGTGCTCACCAGTGCTCAGGGTTGAGAACGCCGCGGTCCGCTTCGGCGGTGTCCAGGCCGTCAAGGACATGTCGCTCGAGTGCCCGCCGGGTCGGGTCACCGGCCTCATCGGCCCGAACGGCGCCGGCAAGACCACGCTGTTCAACATCGTCACCGGGCTGCAGAAGCCGGACTCCGGCCGGGTGCTCCTCGGCGACAAGGACATCACGCGGATGCCGGCGCAGCGCCGCGCCAAGCACGGCCTGGCCCGCACCTTCCAGCGGCTCGAGGTGTTCGGGTCGCTGACCGTCCGCGACAACGTGCTGCTGGCCGCAGAGCTCACGGGACCGCTCCGCAAGGCGGGGGCCGTGGCCGACGCGCTGCTCTCCCGGGTCGGCCTGACCGCCTTCGCGCACGCGCAGGCAGGATCGCTCCCCACGGGATCCGCACGGCTGCTCGAGCTCGCCCGGGCACTCGCCACGAACCCGTCGGTGCTGCTGCTCGACGAGCCCGGCTCCGGGCTCTCGGAGCGGGAGACCCACGCCCTCGGCGACCTGCTCCTCTCCCTTGCTGCTGAAGGGATGTCGGTGCTCCTCGTCGAGCACGACGTGGAGCTCGTGATGCGCGTCTGCGAGCACGTCTACGTGCTGGACTTCGGCATGCTGCTCAGCGAGGGGACTCCGGCGGTCGTGCAGGCCGACACCCGCGTGCAGGAGGCCTACCTCGGCGCCGAGCTGGCGACGGCATGACGGTGCTGACGGCAGCCCTGGAGCTGCGCGGCGTCAACGCCGGGTACGGCAAGGTCGCCGTGCTGCACGACGTCGACCTCGTCGTCCCCGAACGCGGCATCGTGGCACTGCTCGGCCCGAACGGCGCCGGCAAGTCGACGATGCTGCGGGTCGCCAGCGGACGCACCGAGCCCACGTCCGGCGCGGTCTACCTGCGGGGCACGGACGTGACGGGCCGCTCCCCCGAGCGGCTCGCTCGCACGGGGCTGTGCTCCGTCCCCGAGGGGCGCGCCGTCTTCCCGAACCTGTCGGTCGTCGACAACCTGCGGATGTGGACCTACCGCCCAGGCGTCAAGCGCAAGGACGTGGAAGAGCAGGCGTACGCCCGCTTCCCGCGGCTGAAGGAGCGCCGCAGGCAGCTCGCCGGCAAGCTGTCCGGCGGTGAGCAGCAGATGCTCGCGATGTCACGGGCCCTCACCGCCAACCCCGACGTCCTGCTGCTCGACGAGATCTCGATGGGCCTCGCGCCCGTCGTGACCGCCGAGCTGTTCGCCCTCGTCCGCCAGATCGCGGACGACGGCACCCCCGTGCTGCTCGTGGAGCAGTTCGCCAGGACTGCCCTGGAGGTGGCCGACACGGTCGCCGTGATGTCCCAGGGCCGGATCCGGGTCACCGGATCGCCGGACGAGGTGCGCGACAGCGTCCTCGAGACCTACCTGCACGCCCACCCAGCACCACCTGTCTGAACTCAACGGTTTGGAGAAGCCACGCATGGCGAGGCATCGAAGCAAGGAGCACCCGGTGATGCAACGGAGCACAAGCGCACGGATCGCCCTGGGACTGACCGTCGTGGCGCTGGCCGCCACGGCCTGCAGCAGCTCGAGCAGTGGCAAGGCGGGAGGCACCACGGGGGGCGACCACGGCCTGACCGGAACCCCCGTCCTGCTCGGGAACGTCGTCGACCTGACCGGCCCCATCCCTGGCCTGTTCAAGGGCGCCCGGGAGGCGACGGAGGCCTACGTCGACAAGATCAACAGCAGCGGCGGTCTCAACGGTCACCCGGTCAAGCTCGTCGAGGGCGACAGCCAGACCACCTGCAACGGCGCCGCCGCTGCGTGGGGCAAGGTCATGCCCCAGGTCCAGGCGATGGTCGGCAGCATCTCGGGACTGGACAGCTGCATCGACAAGGTCCTCAACGCCAACCCGAAGACGCCGGCCGTCTTCCAGCTCCTCAACCCCGTGCTCTCGGGCATCCCGAACACGTTCGCACCGTCGCCGCGTCCCCTGGGCCAGTCGGTCGGCGCCTACAAGTACATCTCCGCCGCGAACCCCGGCGCCATCCAGAAGATCGGCTACATCGCCAACAAGGTCACCGAGTTCTCCTACATCCAGGAGATCGGCGGCCTCAAGGCCCTCGGCGGCAAGGTGCTGTACAGCCGCACGACGGACGTGACGAAGCAGACCGACTTCACCTCGGACATCATCCAGATGAAGGCCAAGGGCGTGGAGTGGCTGCCGCTCGACGGCCTGCCGGTCGACACGGTCAACCGCATCCTCAACAACGCCAAGCAGCAGAACTGGCACCCGAAGGTCATCACGGCGGCCACGGCCTACGACGGCAACTTCTTCAAGATCGCCGACCCGGTCGCCGCCGAGGGCGTCTACATCCCGCTGCAGCAGGCGCTGTTCCTCGGTGAGGACCGCGCCTCCTCCGTCGGTGTCGACGAGTACCTCACCTGGCTCAAGAAGGCGCATCCGGACGCCGTCCCGGACATCTTCGGCGCCACCGCCTGGGCGTCGGCGGAGCTCTGGTTCGAGGCCTGGACCAAGGCCGGCGGCAGCAAGACCCCCGACGACGTCACCTTCGCCCTCGGCACCATCACGAAGTTCGACGCCAAGGGCATGTTCGCCGAGGCCTCCCCGACAGCCCGCACCCCAGCCACCTGCTGGGACGTCGCGCAGATCAAGTCGGGCAAGTACGTCCGCCTCGAGCCGGCCGACAAGGGCTACAGCTGCGCAGGCGCCGAGTTCGTCCCGCTCAAGCTCGGCTAGCGCCCCGCTCGTCCGACAGGGCCCTCACCTCCGGGTGGGGGCCCTGTCGCGCTCGCCGCACGCAGCCGTCACCGCCGGCGCACAAACCGGGGCATCCTGGCGGTGAGGACCGTGATACGGCCCGGTCGGGCCATGGCCCCCACGACCCGTTCGCCGCCACCATGGACCACATGCTGCTGAACCTGCGCGACCGCCTGCGCAGCCGCGAGGGCGTGGAACGGCTCCACGACTACCTCGACCACATCGCGAACGAGGAGATCCAGGTCCCGCCCCGGCACGTGATCGACCTGCGGGACCCGCAAACGGCGCTGCGCTCCCGGGCGGCGCAGCCCTCCGAGGGCCAGGACGAGTCACCTCGCGCGGCGCTCGATCAGCGCATTCCGCAGCCCCGGTGACCAACAGCGGTTCACCAGGTGGAAGGCCGCCTGGATCGCCTCGTGGACCGCGAGTTGTTGGGCGTCGAGGAGGAAGCCGCGGGGTTCGTGAAGCTGGCCGATCGGGATGCTCGTGATCTGGTCGCACTTCACCGCGCACCGCTCATCCAGCCCGTTTGCGGTCCGACGAGAACCCCGGTGGCGATGCCGTAGATCGTGCCCGTGATGCACTCGAGCTCGGCCAGGATTCGAGGCGGCGGAACTCCTCCATCGTCGGGCTGATCGCGCGCACGTCTGAGAGCCGGCCTTGTGCACCTTCAGGTCGGGCGCTCGTCATTCGGGCAGTGGGTAGCCAAGTACTTGCAACATCCCCTCCAACGCGGTGGGGAAGCAGGCGCATTGGATGCTCGCCTCCGAGGTGTGGATGACGAAGGCGACGGTCCCAGGACTCAGCCCGAGAGCGCGTCCCCGACGAGACCCTGGCGCAGAGAGTCGAGGTCCACGCTGTCGATCTGGATGCGACGCTCGCGGGCAATGGGGAGTACGAAGATCGTCCCGAGAAAGCCCGGACGCCGGCGAACTTCACCCCGAGATACCTCGGCCACGCCATGTCGCCACCACCGACGCCGAAGGCCCGGCTGTTCGCCTGAGACGAGTCGCAGCCCACACGCGACCCTCTGCTTGCGCCACAGGCGGGCTGACTGCCAGGCGCGAGACACGCGTCAAGGGTATGCGGGTTGCCGCAAAGCCGGACGCTGACAACGAGGGTCTGGCACGCCCGACCTACCGAATGGAGGTGCCGCTTCCGAGCGCGAAGATCCGGCTTCCTCGCCTACTGCATCTTCACCTCCGAACGGGCAAGATCATGCTCATGAGCACACCAGGGCAGGTCCTCGCGGTCCTCCGTGAGTTGGTGCTGGATGAACCGGAAAGGGGGATCACCGCTGACCAGTTCAGGAGTGATCCGATGGCCTGGCAAGCCGCTGCAGAGGACTTCGGAGTGTCGACGCTTCCAGTCCACGCGGAGCCGGACGCGGCCCAGGCAGACGCCGAACGCTGTCGCGCAGCGATAGTCGATGCTGGGTGGGCAGACCAGGGCGAGGCCGAAGTCGGTGCCATCTTCGACCACGACGCGAACGGATGGCGAGGAGTCGTCAACCTCGACTTCGGCCTCTTGCCGCCGGTGGAGGACGGCGACGCCGTCCCCTTCAGGCCAGCCATCGCGGAAAGGTAGGGGCCGCTCCGTAGCCCGACGGACCGGCCTTCTTCGCTGCTCGTAGATCAGGCGTTACATGCGCTTCTGCTTCAGGCACCATGACTACCGTGACCGATGAGTCAACTCTTCCCGCCGGCTGGACGCTCGAGCGCGTGCGTGGGCTCGAGCCGGCCACCAAGATGCTCTACCCCTCCGCGCACTTCGTAGTTTCGTCCCACACAGGGCAGGAGCCGGAATACGAAGTGCTGGAGCCGACGGCCATCCTAG
>JAODNF010000355.1 GCA_025464915.1 Frankiales bacterium
GTCGACCCGCCGTTGCCGCCGGCCGGGGCTGCACGGAAGTCGCCGTTGCCACCGGACGTGCCAGTGCCGGTTCCGGTGCCGGACGTGCTGGTCCCCGTGCCTGTGCCCGAGGTCGTGGTGCCCGAGCCGGTCCCCGACGTGGTACCCGTCCCGGTACCGGTCCCGGGGGCCGTACCCGTCCCGGTGCCGGTGCCCGTCCCGGTTCCGGTGCCCGTCCCCGTACCTGCGTCACCGGTGCCCGCGATGCCGCTGGAACCGCCGCTGCCACCACCGCTCCCCTGCGAGAGCGCGGCGGTGCGCTGCGCCGGGGTCAGGCGCGCACCGCAGGCGGTGGTGACGAGAGCGCCCATCGCCATGACGGCGGCGAGGCGGAGAGCGGCGGGGCTGCGTGAGGGCATCGCAGGAGAGTCCTTCGTCCGGGTTGCTGGGTGGGTCGGGAGGAGCCGGTCAGTGCGTCAGGACATCGACGTCGAGTGGGTTGCACAGGGTGCACGGCGACAGGCCGTCGCCCGAGGCACTGACGGCCTTCAGGTCGGTGCGGCCCGCGACGACGGCGCAGTCGGGGCGGTGCAGCATGCCGCCGCGCTGAGTGGCGACGAACGGCTTCGCGCCGTTAGCGGAGGAGGTACGACGAACCGGCGCCGGAGCCGCCGCGACGTCCCGGTGGCGGAGCTCCTCGCGGATCTCGCGCAGGATCTCGGTCATCTCGTCGTTCTTCTTCTGCTGCTGCGCCGAGGAGCGCGCGACCCAGGAGCCGAAGTAGACGAGACCTCCGACGACGGACAGGCCGAGGCCGATGATGCCGCCGCTGATGAGGTAGGGGACCTGCTCGAACAGGTAGGGCGTGTGGGCCGCACCGAACCAGCCGAGCAGCATCACGGCGAGGCCGAGTGGGATCAGCACCGCGCTGACGATCGCGAGGACCTGCTCGACGCTGGTGCGCCTGGCGGTGTCGTTGGGGGCGGTCATGCGGTCACGCTCCGGAGGTTGGGAACAGAGGTGGGGGCGCCCAGTCGGCACCCGATGCCGAGTGCCCCCCCGGCCAGCCCGAGGAACCGCATCAGCACCCAGCCGACGAGTCCTGAACCGACGAGCGCACCGAACAGCCAACCTGCTCCGATGCCCTTGGACCCGGCGTCGGTCGCCGCGGCGTTGCTGGTCCCCGGCTGGACCGTCGGCGCCGCGGGGGTGCCGTCCGCGTAGGTGGGCGGTGCGTCGGGCGTCGTCGGGGTGATGCCGGGGATCACGGCGGTGCCGACGCCAGGGTTGCCTCCCGGAGTCGACACCGGCGGGAGGCCGCCACCGATCGCCGGCGGGAACGGGTTGCCGAAGCCGGGGAACGTGATCTTCAGCGGCAGCGTCGCGGCCGAGGAGGAGTTGGCCGAGCCGAAGACGAAGGTGATGTTGGGCGTCGCCTTGACGAAGTAGTAGAGGTTGCTCCCGATCGAGGGGTTCAGCTTGGTGATCTGGGCGATGAGGCCGTTCAGGACGGGGTTCACCACCGTGGTTGCCGGCGACAGCGCCGCGCGGAGCGGGGCAGTGTCCACCTTGATGACCAGGCCGCCGGCGGCGCGGCTGATGCCGTTGGCCATGGTGCCCGCGGACTGGTTGATGACGTGCGCCGTGATGCCCAGCTTGTCGGAGACGGCCGCCGGGGTGTCGAGGCCGGGAAGGGCGCTCCCGCTGCCAGCGGCATGCAGCCCCTTGTCGTCGACGCTGAAGGCCTGGCCCGCGATGGTGAGGCCGGAGACGGTCGTCGTGCCGGTCGAGCGCGACTTCGTGCCGTCCGACGACGTCGACAGCGTGGATGCGACCGAGCCGACGTGGATGACGCCGCCGAGCAGGTCCACGTCCTGGACAGCCGACGTGGCGGTGCCGACCGCGACGTTCTTCTCGTCGACGGTCGCGTTGGAGACGGCGTTGACGGCTCCCACCATGACCTGGCCGGGCTTGTTGGTCGGGGTGCCGTCCGCGGTCGCGGTGGCGGTCAGGCCCTCGGCATGCGCACCGCTCAGCTGACCGTTGTCGACGCCCGGGTGGTCGTAGGGCTTGTCCGGGTACCGCGCCTCCCCCTTCAACGGGTACGCAGGGGCCCCTGCGGCGACCTGGGCCAGGCCCTCGCCCAGCAGGTTGCCCGGCCACAGGGTGCTCGTGACCGCACGCGCGTTGGGCCCGGACTTGACCGACGCCAGGGTGTAGTTAGGGTCGGCCTCGAGGACGGCGGTTCCCGCGTCGTGTGGGATCTGGAGCTTCGGGTCGTCGAGCAGGATGCGCAACGGCGTCGCCTCGACGGAGACGGCGAAGCCGGCCAGCGTCGTGTCGGTGCGGACGGCGTCCGCGTGGACGACACCCCCGAGGGGCAGCGTGCCGACGACGAGGGCCGACACGGTGACCACCCGTGCACCGGCGCGTAGGAGTCCGGTCATGCAGCACCTCCGAGGTAGGCGGCCGACAGCTCGCCCTCGATGTCCGCGGGCTCACCGAGGGCGGTGACGCGGCCTTGCACCATCACGATCCCGAGCTGCGCGACAGCAAGGGCCCGACGCGCGAACTGCTCGACCACGAGCACCGAGACGCCGGAGCGCCCGATCTCGCCGACGATCTCGTACAAGTCCTCGACGATCTTGGGCGCGAGGCCCATCGACAGCTCGTCGAGCAGGAGGAGCGCGGGGTCGCTCGACAGCGCGCGCGCCATCGCGAGCATCTGCTGCTCACCGCCGGAGAGCTTGCCGGCCAGCTGCGTGCGGCGCTCGGCCAGGCGCGGGAACTGGCTGAACGCGCGCTCCTGGATCTCCTTGGGCGACGCCTGCGCCGCGAAGGCGAACAGGTCGATGTTCTCGGCGACCGTGAGGTTGGGGAAGATGCCACGGCCCTCGGGGATCGTGCACAGCCCGGCGCGGGCGAGCCGGTCGGGGGCCGCGCCGTTGAGGTGGTGCCCGCCGATGTGGACGTGGCCGCCCATCGGGTCGATGAGGCCCGCGATGCAGTTGAGGGTCGTCGTCTTGCCGGCGCCGTTGGGGCCGAGCAGGGCGACGATGGTGCCGACCGGAACGGAGAAGCTGACGCCGTGCAGGACCTGGATGCGGCCGTAGCCCGCCGTCAGGTCGATGACGTCGAGCGCGTTGACGTGCTCGCTCATACGGCCTCCTCGATCTCGGCGGCGGCGGCTTCGTCGGCACCGAGGTAGGCGTCCTGGACTCGCTTGTCCTTGCGGATCTCGTCCGGGGTCCCGCTCGCGATGATCGATCCGAAGTCGAGCACGTGGATCTGCGAGCAGAGCCCGAGGACCAGCTCGACGTCGTGCTCCACGATGAGCACCGAGCGGCCGTCGTCCTCGGCAAGGGAGCGGACGAGGACGGCGAAGTCCTCGGTCTCGACCTCGCTCAGGCCGCTGGACGGCTCGTCGAGGAGCAGCAGCCTCGGGCTGACAGCGAGGGCGCGTGCGAGCTCGGTGAGGCGCGCGATGCCCGTGGGCACGGAGTCGGCCGTGACGTGCGCGAAGGCACGCAGCCCGACCCGGTCGAGCAGCTCGTCCCGCACCCGGGCGGGGTTCTCGATGCCCCGCATCTCCGCCGCGACGCGGATGTTGTCAGCCACCGTCAACGACCCGAAGACCTCGAGCCGCTGGAAGGTGCGGCCGATGCCTCCGAGCGCACGCAGCCGCGGGTGGACCTTCTTGAGGTCCTTGCCGTCGAAGCGGACGGTGCCACTGGTCGGTGCCTGCAGACCTGTGATGACGTTGAACAGCGTCGTCTTGCCGGCGCCGTTCGGCCCCATCAGGCCCATGATCGTGCCCTCGTCGACATCGAACGTCGCACCGTTGACGGCCACGACGCCGCCGAAGCGGACGTGGACGTCGTCGACCTCAAGCAGAGCCAACGGGGGCCTCCAGTCCGAGGCCCGCAGTCGCGGGATAGGGCTCACGTGCCGCGGCGGACCCCGGTGGGGCGGAAACGGCATCAGGGCGCGACATGATCCGGCGACTCTGGTCGAACAGCAGCCCCACGAGGCCGTTGGGGTTGTTGACGAGAAGCCGCAGCATGACCAGCACCACGATGTAGGCGAGGCCCACGAGGTCGGGGTGCTGGCCGACGATGAACGTGGACGTGATGCACCCGTACACGAAGCCACCGGTCAGCACCCCGGTGACGCTGGTGACCCCGAAGACGATCGCGAAGAGCAGCAGCGGCAGGTTCTGGAAGAAGTAGAAGTTCAGCGTGCCGGGCGTGACGCTCATGCCGGCGAAGAAGACACCGGCGACGCCGGCGAGGCCGGCGGACATCGCGAACACCGCGACGCGCGTCATCGTGGTGCTGAAGCCCAGGGTTGCGCAGGCGGCCTGCGAGTCACGGGTGGCCAGCAGGATGCGGCCGTACTTGCTGCGCCGGATCGCGAGGATGATCCACGCCGTCACGACGAAGGCCACGACGACCGCGAGCGCGAAGGACCGCTCGGTGGAGAGCCAGCTGGGGCGGGTGACCTGGATCGTGGAGCCCTGAGCGCCGAAGCCGACCAGGCCGCTCTCGAACACCGAGCGGTCCATCGCGCCAGCGATGGCCAGGGTACCGAGGCCGATGTAGAGGCCGCGCAACCGGAGCGCGGGGAGGGCGACGATCGCACCCACCACGGCCGTGAGCAGGAACGCTGTCACGATCGACAGCGGGCTGATCTGCGAGTGGAACCCCAGGCCGGTGAACGGGATGTCGAACCCACGAGCCACGACGAGCGCACCGACACCCACGAAGCTGAGCTGGCACAGCGACACGTCACCGCCGTAGCCGACGAGCAGCACCAGGGACAGCATGATCAGCGGCAGGCACATGGTCTGCCCGAAGCGGGCGTTGTTGGCCTCACCCATGGCTCCGGTGAGCAGGTAGGACCCGCCGAGCAGGGCCGCCGACCAGAGCATCGTGGTACGCCACGAGGGGATGCGCGGCAGCTTGGTTCCCGTGACCCGGCCGACGCGGAGCTTCTCCTGCGGCAGCACCAGCATCACGCCGAGCAGGAAGATCGTCGGCAGCGAGTTCTTCAGGCCGTAGATGACGCCCTCTGAGTCGGTGATCCAGCTGGTGGGGAGCTCGGTGTAGAGCCACTGCCCGTACTCGGTGAGCAGTCCCAGCGCGATGGCTCCGACGAACGTGAGGGGCAGGCTCTTGAGCCGGCCGACCATGGCGCCCGCGTAGGCGCTGACGACGAGGAACGTCAGGGTCGTGTGGTCGAAGTTGAGCTGTGGCGCGAGCAGGATGCCCGTGAGGGCGGCCAGCGATGAGCCGAGCGCCCAGGCCAGGCCGCTCAGGACGTTCGGCCTGGCACCGTGCAGCGCCAGCAGCTCGCGGTTGTCGACGACGGCCCGCATGGCCGTACCGATCCTGGTGCGGTTCAGCAGGACGTAGAGCCCGAGAGCGACCGCTAGGGCCAGGCCCAGCGTGATGAACTGCTGAGCCGTCACGTTGACGACCCCGAAGCTGACCTTGCTCCCGTTGAAGAAGGCGTCCACCCGCCGGCCGCCCGGTTTCCAGATCAGCTGCCCGGCACCGATGAGCGCGACCATGAGGCCGACCGTGACGCCGAGCTGCGTCGTGGTGTTGGCCGTCGTCAGCCGTCTCATGATGAGCAGTTCCATCACGAGACCGAACGCCGGCGCGACGATCAGCAGGATGAACGGCAGCACGAACCAGACGGGCCAGCCCTGGTGGACGTACAGCTCCCAGTACAGGAACGTCATGACCATGCCGACGGCGCCATGGGCGAAGTTGAAGACGTTCGAGGTCGCGTAGGTCAGCACCAGACCGCTGGCTGCGATGGCGTAGGTCGAGCCCAGCACGATGCCGATGATCGTGAACGAGACGAAGCTGCTCATGACCGATCACTCCGGGGGCACAGCACGTTCGCTCCTGGTGGCTGCTGGGCGCCGCTCCGGTGCAGGGGACCACGACGTAGCGCTGTGGTCTGGGTCACAACGCCTGACATCATCGTCTGCGTGTTACCTCTCCGTGTCGAGGGTGGTTCGGCCCCAAATACCGGACATTGATGCCCAGAGTCCCGCTCAGAGGGATGTGAACGCGTCTGCCCGGAAGGTCGCGTTGCCCTCGCGGTCCCGGAAGTAGGTCCCGAGCGAGTCGGCGAGGGCGTCGACCGACCAGGTCGGCTCGGCGCTGTCGAAGCGCTGCTCGACGCCCGGCGCGGACGCGAGCACGACCATCGGGCCGTAGGCGACGAACACCTGGCCGCTGATCGCGTCCGCCTCCGGGCTCGCCAGGTAGACGACCAGCGGGGCGACGTGCTCGACCCCGAGCGGGTCGATGCCGCCCTCCGGGGCCTCGCCGAAGACCTGGGCCGTCATGGCCGTGCGGGCGCGCGGGCAGATCGCGTTGGCCCGCACGCCGTAGCGGCCGCAGGCACCCGCCGTGGCCAGGGTCAGGGCCGTGATGCCGGCTTTGGCGGCCGCGTAGTTGGGCTGGCCGGGCGAGCCGAACAGGAACGCCTCGGAGCTGGTGTTGATGACGCGACCGTAAACCGGGGCGTCGGCGGACTTGGAGCGGTCGCGCCAGTGCTGCGTCGCGAACTTCGAGGTGCCGGCGTGGCCCTTGAGGTGGACCGCGATGACGGTGTCCCACTCCTCCTCGGAGATGTTGAAGATGGTGCGGTCGCGCAGCACCCCGGCGTTGTTGACGAGGATGTCGAGCTGGCCGTACTCGGTGATCGCCGTCTGCACGAGCGACTCCGCGAGGCTCCAGCTGCTGACGTCGCCGGGTGCCGCGACGGCCTGGCCCCCGGCCGACTGGATCTCCTCGACGACCGCGTGGGCGGCGTCCTTGTCGTAGTCGTTGACGACGACGCCGGCGCCCTGGGCGGCCAGGGCGAGCGCCTCGGCGCGACCCAGCCCGGCGCCGGCGCCCGTGACGACAGCGGACTTGCCTTCGAGAGACGTGCTCAACGGATTTCCTTGCTAGACGGGCTCGGCGGCCAGCGTGGCGCCGAGCGAGAGGGACTGCGCAGTCGCGCCGCCCAGGGTGAACTCGAGGTACTTGCTCCAGGTGAAGTAGCGGTGCAGCTCGTAGTCCAGGTCGATGCCGACGCCGCCGTGCACGTGCTGTGCGGCATGGGCGACGCGGTGGCCTCCCTCGGCGGCCCACCACTTCGCGATGCGGGCCTCGTCGTGCGCCGGCAGGCCCTCGTCGAGGAGCCACACCGCCTGGAGCGTCGTGAGCCGGATGCCCTCGACGTCGATGTAGGCGTCGGCGAGTCGGTGACCGACGGCCTGGAACGTCGCGATGGCGCGGCCGAACTGCTCGCGGGTCGTCGTGTAGGCCGCGCTGAGCCGCAGCGCGTGGCTGCTCACCCCGAGGGCGGTCGACGCGATCGCGACGTAGGCCCGGTCGAGCAGCCAGCCGAGCGCGCCGGGGTCGTCGGTGAGGAGCTCGGCAGCGGTGCCGTCGAAGTGCAGCTCCCCGACGGGGAGGCCGTGCGAGGTCGTACCCGTCGCCGTCCCTCCGCCGTCGACGAGGAACAGCGCCGTCCCGCTGGCGGTGGCTGCCGGGACGACGACCTTCGCGGCCCGGTCGAGAAGGGGTACGGCGGACTTGGCGCCGTTGAGCAGCCAGGTGCTCGCGCCCTGCAGCGTCGCGGTGGTCGCGGGCCGCGACGGGTCCTCGCGACCGGTCTCGGTGAGAGCGCCGACGACGAGCTCGGTGCCGGCTGCGACGCCGCGCAGGACCTGGCGCTGCTCCTCGCTGCCGAGGCGGTCGATCGCGAGCGCCGGGACGAGGACCTCGAGCACCGGGACCTGCGCCACGTGCACGCCGACCTGCTCGAGCAGCAGGGTCAGCTCGGTGAACCCGAGACCGCCGCCGCCGACGTCCTCGCTGAGCGCGGCGCCGAGCAGCCCGGCCTCGGCGAGCTGCCGGTGCAGGGGCGCGTCGAACCACTCCTGCAGCGCGTCGAGGCGCTTGGTTGTGCACTCCTTGTCGAGGATGTCCTTGGCCAGGCCGAGGAGCGCCTGCTGATCGCCGGTCAGGGTGAAGTCCATCGGTCTACCTCGGTGCTCTCGGCATGCCCAGGCCCACCATCGCGATGATGTCGCGCTGGATCTCGTTGGTGCCGCCGCCGAACGTCAGCACCAGGGTGCTGCGGGCCCAGCGCTCGAGGTCGTGGCCCAGGATGCTGTTGCTGCCGACGACCTCCATCAGGCGCCGGTAGGCCTCGATGTAGAGCTCGCTGCCGAGCACCTTCACCGCACTGGCGTCGGCCGGGTTGAGCGCTCCCTGGGTGCCGCTCCAGGCGACCTTCCAGTTCATCATCTCGAGGAAGCGCGTCTTGGCCGTCAGCTCGGCGAGGGCCTTCTGCACCCACTCCTGATCGACGACGCGACGCCCGTCGGGGAGCTTGGTCTCCTGCGCCCAGCGGCGCACCTGGTCGATCTTGGTCTGCAGGCTGCCGGCGCTCGACAGGCTGACCCGCTCGTGGTTGAGCTGGCTGGTGATGAGCTCCCAGCCGCGGTTCTCCCCGAGGACGACGTTCTCGACAGGCACGCGCACGTTGTCGTAGTAGGTGGCGCTCGTGTAGCCGCCGCCGAGGGTGTGCACCTTGGTGTAGCTGAAGCCCTCCGCGTCGGTCGGCACGATGATGATCGACAGGCCCTTGTGCCGCTTGGCCTCGGGGTCGGTGCGGCAGGCGAGCCACACGTAGTCGGCGTGGTGGATCAGGCTGGTCCACATCTTCTGGCCGTTGATGACGTAGTGGTCGCCGTCGCGGACGGCCGTGGTCGTCAGGCTGGCCAGGTCCGTGCCGGCGCCCGGCTCGCTGTAGCC
>JAODNF010000395.1 GCA_025464915.1 Frankiales bacterium
GGGCGGTTCAGCGAATTCGCGGGGTCAGCCGGCAAGACGCGACTCGCGCCGCAGCCGGTCCTCGACGGTCGTCGGCACGAAGCGCACGTCGGGCGCAAGCTTCGTCCGCTCACCGCGCAGGAAGCCGGCGCGAACCCGGTCGGCGACGACGGCACCGCCGTTCTGAAAGGCGTCGTTCCAGTCCCACCGGGTCAGGGCCAGGCCGCAGTCCTCGATGTCGAGACCACGCCGATAGGTCTGCTTCAGGGACGTCTGAACCTGCGCGGCTGTCGAGCCGAACTTGGCCATGCCGTCGTCCTCGCCTGCGAGGCGCTGCTCGCGCCACAGCTTGTCGAGCCGTGCGACGAGGCGGTTTCCGCGATAGACCTCGACCTGGAGCTCCGGCGGTGGCAGCTGGTGCCGATGCACGCGCACGCGTGACAGGGACTCGAGCGCCGATTCCGACAGCCCGTCCGCGAACCCGATGACCTCCAGTGCCGCGCTCGACCCAGACAAGTCGTGCAGAAGGTCAAGGAGCGCCTGGCGAGGCAGGCCAAGACCGAGGAAGGCGTCGGCGACGAGGACCGCGTCCAAGAAGGGCTGCTCCTGAGCGAACCCGACGACGGTGCGAGCCATCGTGGTGACCGGGATTCCATCTCGCGTTGTGACGTGTCTCGGTGGCAGGGAGGCGGATCGTCGGAAGGGGCTGACGGAGTGAAGCGTGTGCGCCGTGATCAACTGCGGCTTCAGGGGCATGGCGCCGATCAGCGGCAGGTCGAGCACCGCGCCCGCGGACCGCTGATCTGCGTACCACCCTGATCGCAGGACGAGCAGGTCCGCGTGTACGGCGACGACGTGCTGATCACGCGCGCTCAAGTGCTCCCAGATCGCCTGCTCGATCCAGACGCCGCGCCTCACGTGATGCAGCTGGCACCGACGCACCGTTGATGCCAGCAGGCCGTAGGTCCAGCCGACAGCCCAGGCTTGCGGATAGGTGAAGCACCCGTGCTGAGTTGCTGCATCGGCCGGAATGAGCACCCGCGGAGGCTGGCAGTTCACCGGCGACTGTGCGTCCGGCCGTCCACAGGCCCGCGGTTCCAGCGAACTGACAGCGCTGGCCCCCGGCGAATCGATGAAACCGCGGGGTGTCGGACCGACCAAGGTCCCCGCGGTTTCATCGAAACGGCGCTGCTTGAGGGGGTGGAATCAGTGAAACCGCGGGGGTCAGGGGGGCGGGAGGATGACCTGGACGGCGGCCGGCTTGACCGTGATCTCGCAGGGGAGCGAGGCGATGGGGTCGCCGTCGGCGAAGACGCGGAACGGGCGGTCGGCGTTCAGGTGCACGACGCTCGCCGTCCTCACGGAGAACGCGGCCTCTTCGATGTGGCGCCCCGTGAACACCTTCGGCAACGCCCGGAGGAACCGGATGCGGGACGTCTCGCTGGTGGTGACGACGTCGAGCAGGCCGTCCCGAAGAGAGGCGTCCGGGGCGAGCAGCATGCCGCCGCCGTAGCGGCCGCTGTTGGAGACGGCGACGGCCCACCCGCGGAGGTTCAGCGGTGCGCCGTCGACGGTGCAGGTGAACTCGGCGTGCTTCCAGCTCGCGATGGTGAGCAGCGAGCCGTAGGTGTAGATGAGGTTGCCGATCGGGAGCCTGGACGTCAGCACGCGCTCCTGGACCTCGCTGTCGAAGCCGATCGAGGCGATGCCGATGAAGGCGTGCCCGCCTGCGTACCCGAGGTCGATCGGCTGCGGCGTGCCCGTCCTGAGAAGCTCGCACGCAGCGGGGATGTCGAGCGGGATGCCGGCGGCCCGGCAGAAGTCGTTGCCACGGCCGCCGGGGATCACGCCCATGACGCCACCCGTGCCGGCCACCGCGCCGGCGACGCGTCCGACGATGCCGTCACCACCCATCGCGACCACCGTCCGGTCGTCGGCCACGGCCTCCGCGACGAGCTCGTCGGCGTGCTCGAGCGAGGACGTGGGCGTGACCTTGAGGTCCGCGCCGGTCAGTGCAGACCGCACGGTCGGCAGCAGCTTGGTGGAGCGGCCACCGCCGGCAGCCGGGTTGACGACGAGCTGCAGCCGCACGGTTCTCCTACGGGATGAGCTTTCCTGGGTTGAGGACTCCCGCAGGGTCTACCACCTGCTTCACGGCGCGCAGCAGCTCGACACCCAGCGGGCCGACCTCGGCCGTCATCCAGGGGGCGTGGTCGATGCCGACGGCGTGGTGGTGCGTGATCGTGGCTCCGGTGACCACCAGGGCGTCGGTGGCGGCCCGCTTGGCCGGTGCCCAGTCGCGGTCGGCGGAGGCGAGCACCGTGAAGTAGAGAGACGCCCCGTGCGGGTAGAGGTGCGAGACGTGGCACATGACCACGCACTCGCCGAGGGCCTCGCGAAGAGCGGCGCGCACGGCTCCCCAGACCGTCGGCAGCCGTGACCACGGCGCGCTCGTCTCGAGCGTCTCCACGAGGTAACCGGCGTCCATCAGGTCGTCGCGAAGGTACGGGCCGTCGTAGCGGCCGTGCTCCCACTTCTCCCCAGCGCCGGGCAGCGGGATGCCCTTCATCCGCTGCCGCCGGCGCTTGACCGAGGCCGCGGTCCCCTCCCAGCCGAGCACCATCAGGCAGCGACCACGGGCCAGCAGCTGGACGGCCTTCGGGGCGGCGATCCGCAGCTGCGTCGACGTCTCGTCGACGTCGGAGAGGCGAGCGACCTCCGGCAGGACGCCGCCCTGCTCGAGCTCGCGGAGCTGCCGGATGCCGTCCTCCCACGACGGCACCAGCCAGGCGTCGTAGCGCCTCACCTCGGGCAGCGGCCTGATCTTCACGGTCACCGAGGTGATGACCCCGAAGGCGCCCTCCGACCCGAGGAACAGCTGCAGCAGCGACGGGCCGGCGGCGGTCGGCGGCCCGCCGAGCTCGAGGCGGCCAGCCGGGGTCTCGACGGTCATCGCGACGACGAGTGCGTCGAAGCGCCCGTAGCCCGTGGAGGCCTGGCCGGCCGAGCGGGTCGCGGCGAAGCCGCCGATGGTGGCGTGCTCGAAGGACTGCGGGAAGTGGCCGAGGGTCCAGCCCCGGGCATTGAGCAGCGCTTCCGCGGCCGGGCCGGTCAGCCCTGGCTCGAGGGTCGCGGTGCGGTCCTCCTCGGACAGCGCGATGAGCCGGTCGAGCCGGCAGAGGTCGAGGGCGACGACTGGGCCGCCCCGTGGAGCGACGCCACCCACGACGGACGTGCCCCCGCCGAACGGGACGACGGTGACTCCGGTGCCCAGCACGCCGTCGATCTGGTCTGCCGAGGGACGCACCACGGCGTCGGGTACGTCGAACGAGCCGCTCCGCAGGGCCAGCAGGTCCAGGTAGGACCGTCCCGCCGCCTTCGCGACCCGGGCCTCGTCGGACAGGTCGACCTCGGCGCCGGTGCCCCGCAGCGCCGCGAGCTGATCGGCGCCGAGGCGGGTCGGGGGGAGAGCGGCGACGGGTGCGGGGACCGAGCGCTGGCCGCGGCCGACCGTCTTCTCGAGCCAGCTGTCAGCGGCGTCCGGAAGGCCCTTGCGGCGCGCGGGATCGCCCCATCCGGCGTGTGTCATCGTCACGAGTTACAGTGTGACAGATGACGTCAGTCCGTAACACTCTGCTCGACGCCGCGCAGGCGTCGGTGCTCGACGTGGGCCTGCGACGGACGACGCTGGCGGACGTCGCCCGCCGCGCGGGCGTGAGCCGGATGACGGTCTACCGCCAGTTCGACGACCTCGACTCGCTCGTCGCTGCTCTGCTGACGCGCGAGATCGCGGCGCTGCTGGTGCAGGTCGAGCACGAGGTCAACCCGTTGGCCACCACCCGGGAGCGGCTCGTCGAGGCCTGCGTGCGCAGCGTCGAGCGACTGCGCGACCATGCCCTCTACCGCCGGCTGCTCGACCTCGACCCTGAGCTGCTGCTGCCCTTCGTCTTCGACCGGTTCGGCTCGAGCCAGCGCACCGCGCGGGACCTGGTCGCCGACATGCTCGTGAGCCCCGACGACTCGATCCGGGACCTCGACATCGAGGCCACCGCGACGGCCGTGCTGCTGATCTGCCAGTCCTACGTCTTCGCCGCCCGGTTCATCGGGCAGGGGGAGCTGAAGGAGCTGCGGACCGTGCTGGACCGGTACCTGCGATGAGCTCCATGCTGACCGCTGCCCGCCGGCAGCGCGAGCTCGAACGGCTGCCCTCGGAGCACCTCGACCTGCTCGTCGTCGGTGGCGGCATCACCGGTGCCGGCGTCGCCCTCGACGCCGCGAGCCGTGGCCTGCAGGTCGCCCTCGTCGAGAAGGACGACCTCGCCTTCGGCACCAGCCGGTGGAGCAGCAAGATGGTCCACGGCGGCCTGCGCTACCTCGCCAGTGGCGACGTGGGCCTCGCGTTCGAGTCCGCCCAGGAGCGCGGCGTCCTGATGCGACGGACCGCCCCGCACCTGATCCGGCCGCTCCCGATGGCCATCCCGCTCGGCCACGACATCGACCGCAAGGGCCAGGCGCTCGTCGGCGCCGGAGCCCGCGCTGCCGACCTGCTGCGCGCCTCGACCCGCACCCCGCGGAGCGTGCTCCCCGGACCTCGCAAGGTCGGTGTCGCGGAGACCCTTCGCCTGCTGCCCGCCGTCAGGCGCGACGGCCTGCGCGGCGCCTGGGTCAACTGGGACGGCCACCTGGAGGACGATGCCCGACTGGTCGTCGCCGTCGCACGCACCGCCGCTGCGCACGGGGCCCGCATCCTCACCCGGGTGCGCTACGACAACGGTCGCCTGACGGACACCCTGACCGGGGAATCCCTTGCCTACCAGGCCAAGACGATCGTCCTCGCCACGGGGGCGTGGTCCCCAGGGACCACCCCGAGCAAGGGCGTGCACGTCGTGCTCGACGCCGCCCGGCTGGGCCACCCCACGGCCAGCATCACGGTGCCCGTCCCGGGGGAGAGCAACCGCTACGTCTTCGCGCTCCCGCACGGGGACGGCATCGTGCACCTGGGTCTCACCGACGACCCGCTCGACGGCCCGCTGCCCGAGGTGCCCACCGCAGACGAGCACGAGATCCGCTTCCTGCTCGACACCCTGAGCAGGGGGCTCGAGGTGCCGCTCGAGCGCTCCGACGTGATCGGCTCCTTCGCGGGGGTCCGCCCCCTCGTCCAGGGCGCCGAGGGACGCACCGCTGACCTGAGCCGCCGGCACTCGGTGACGCTGGAGGACGGCGTGCTGACCGTCCTGGGCGGCAAGCTCACGACCTACCGGCGCATGGCGCAGGACGCCGTCGACCTGCTGACCGACGTCCGGTGCCGGACCCGGGACCTGCCGCTCGTCGGGGCGGGCAGCACCGGGCGCGACCGGCTGAGCCGCAGGTACGGCAGCGAGGCCGCCGAGGTGGCCCGGGGGACGATGGTGACGGTCGCCGAGGGCGTACCCGTCCTGCGGGCCGAGCTCGAGTGGGGGCTGCGCGCCGAAGGGGCACTCACGGTCGAGGACCTCCTCGAGCGGCGGACCCGGCTCAGCCTGGTCGACGCGTGGGGCGAGGCCGCCAGGCCGGTGGCGGAGTCAGTCCTCGAGGAGGGGCACGCGAAGGCGTAGGAACGGCACCCGCTCGAGGATCGCGGTCCCGGCGCGGTGCACGGCGACCGGGTCGCGCGTGATCATCCAGTCCCAGCCGTCGGTGCCGCGGCGGGCGAGGAAGGCCACCCGCTTCTCGGGCCCGAGGGCCAGCAGGGCCCACTCCGACGACAGGTCGTCGTCCGTGCGCAGTGGCAGCGTCAGCGGCCGGCTCCGGTCGGTGGGCACGTCGCGCGGCAGGTCGGGCCCGAGCGCGACGGCGACGGCGCCGGACGACACCAGCAGGTCGAGCGTCTTCATGAGGGAGGGCGGCAGGGGGCCAGGGTCGGGGCACACCACGAGCACCATCGTCGTACCGGCCATGAGAGCGCTGGTCTCGACGTTGCGGACCTTCGCGGCGAGGGCCTCTCGGGACGTGCGCGGGCGCACGTCGTCCGGGACCGCACGCGCCGCGCGACCGAACACGGAGGAGGTCGGCGCCGGCGCGCGCTTGGCCGCCTGCGGCGCCTTGAGCGCGAGAACGGCAGCGCGCAGCCGCTCGACGTGCTCCTCCGGGTCAGGGGTCACTCCTGGTGTATCGGCCACCAGCGCGGCAAGCCTTAGGTTTGCCCCGTGGCCGACGCCCTGCCGCCCGGATGGCCGACCTCGGTGCACCCTCCGGGCTCGGACGGCTTCGAGCGCACGGCCGTCGGGTGGCTGTTCGACCTCTGCCCTCCCGAGTACCGCAGCCACGAGGTGCTGAAGGCCTACCCGGTCGTGCTGGCCCGCTTCGCGCGCCAGCACGTCGCCTCGGCCGTCGAGGCAGCGCGGAGCGGTTACCGGACGACCAG
>JAODNF010000440.1 GCA_025464915.1 Frankiales bacterium
CAGCGTCGACGGGTCGAGCTTGTCGAGGCGCGCCAGCAGGACCTCGGACAGCCGGGTGGGCAGGTCCTCGCCGGTGTCGACGGCGGCGAGGGCGAGCTCCTCGGCGAAGTAGGCGTTGCCCTCGGCCCGCCGGACGACCGCGTCGAGGACGTCCGCCGGGAGGTCGACGAGGGCTGTCAGGTGCCGCTCGACCGCGTCGTCCGCGAGCGGCCGCAGCTGCACGTGCTCGACGCCGCCCAACCGGCCCAGCTCGGCCACGAGGGGCACGAGCGGGTGCCGGCGGTGCAGGTCGTCGGCCCGGTACGACGCCAGCACCGCGACCCGTTCGTCACGCAGCCGCGTCACGAGGAAGCGGAGCAGCTCCCGGCTGGAGGCATCGGCCCAGTGCAGGTCCTCGAGGACGACCACGACGGGCTCCTCGACGGCGCGCAGGGCGGTGACGACGGCCTCGAACAGCTGCAGCCGCACCAGGTCCCCCCCGACGCCCGCGGCTCCCGGGAGCAGGGGGGCCAGGCCGGGTACGTCGACGGCCGCGGGCAGCTGACGGGCCAGGTCGTCGAAGACCTCGACGAAGGGCAGGTAGGGCAGGCCCACGTCCCCGAGGTCGACGCAGCCACCGCGCAGCACGACAGTCCCGGCAGGCACCTCGGCCACGACCTGGTTGAGCAACCGGGTCTTGCCGACCCCGGCGTCGCCGCCGAGCAGCACGACGGCCGGCCGTCCTTCACGGGACGCGGCGACCGCGTCCAGCAGCAGCTGGAGCTCGTCGTCGCGCCCCACGAGGGGCGGCCGGTCCTCGGTGCTGAAGACCGCCATGTCCGGCATCGTGCCAGCCCGGTCGGTCAGGACCACGGACACCTCAGGAGGAGTGCCGCACGACCCGGCGGAACAGCCGCCGGCGCTCCCGGTCGGTGACGGCGCCCGCGGACGCCCGGCGGGCGGCCTCGCGCAGCAGCACCTGGCGCTCGTGCATGAGCTCGGAGTTCAGCTCGTTCATCATGTCGTTCTCCCTGTTCTGCGCTGCCGGTGTCTCCGGCGACAGGGATCACGTTCGTGCGAAGGCGGACCGCCTCGCATCGGGAGGTCGCGCACCTTCTCGGGCGCGACGGGTAAGGCCCCGCGTAAGGCCCCCTTACGTCTTCACCCTCCACATGGGGCGATGCGCTCAGAAGGCCGTCAGTAGAGCGCGTTGGCCAGCGCGCGCCGTCCGACGACGATGCGCTCGTCGTCGGGGTCGAGCACGTCGAACAGCTCGAGCAGGTGGGTGCGGGCCCGGTCGCGGTCGTCGCCCGCCGCCCGCTTCACGAACCCGATGAGCCGGTCGATCGCGGGCTGGATCTCAGCGGCGAGCACCTCCACGTCGGCCGCCCGGGTCTGGGCGGACACGTCGTCGGGAGCGCTCGCGGCCGAGGCCAGGACCTGCGCCGGGTCGAGGGCACCCGCGCGCTGGAGCAGCTGGGCCCAGGCCCTGCCGAGCCGAGCCTCCTCGTTGCCCGGCTTGCGGACCAGCAGGGCTTCGTAGGCAGCGACGGCCGTCGCGTAGTCCTCGGTCGCGAGGGCGTCCTCCGCGGTGAGCAGCTCCGGGTCCACGGGAGCAGGAGGAGCCTGCTCGGCGAGCAGCTCCCCGTCGGGGCCGGGCACGCCCGCCTGGCGGGCGGCCTCGAGCACCTGCTCCAGGAACTGCCGCAGCTGAGCCTCCGGCAACGCGCCCTGGAACCCTGGCACGAGCCGTCCGCCGAGCGCGAGGAAGACCGCGGGGATCGACTGGATCTGCAGCTGCGCCGAGATCGCCTGGTTGGCGTCGACGTCGACCTTGGCAAGCTCCCAGGCCCCGCCGGCCTCGTCGGCGAGCCGCTCGAGGATGGGGCTGAGCTGCTTGCACGGTCCGCACCAGTCGGCCCAGAAGTCGATGAGGACCGGCACCTGCAGCGACCGCCGCAGGACCTTGTCCTCGAAGTCGGCCTCCATGACGTCGTAGACGTAGGGGCTGGTGCTGGTCGGGGCCGCCTCGGCGGCCGGCTTCGCGAGCCGCGACAGGTCGACGGCACCGGCGATGTTGAGATCGGTGGGGCGGCGCTGCATGTCCTCAGTCAACCGCACCCGGGGCCGGACTGTTCCGGCCCCGGGTCCGGAATCAACCGATCAGACGCACTGGTCGACGCCCTGCTCGGTGCCGTTGATGTTGACGTGCGCGTTGAGGCACAGCGTGGACGCGCTCGCCGGGGCGGCGAGGGCGGCGGCGCTGGCGAGCAGCAGGGCGGTGATGGCGAGAACGCGCTTCACAATTCCTCCGTGAGGGACGGGTGACGCCGGGCCGGTCTGACCCGGTCACCTCATGAAACGAGCGTGATCTTCCTTCCTCGCGCGTTTCACCGCAGTTGCCCACAACGTCTTTGGCAAGGTGATGCCGTGGACTGGTCACTCAGGGGTTGTTCCCGCAAGGGTCACGTCACCTACGCGCCAGACGAGGAGGACCTGCGCTCGCGCCTGCACGTCGAGACCCCAGCCGGCGAGGCCTGGCGCTGCCTGCGCTGCGCGACGTTCGTCGTGGCCGAGCCGCAGGGGTCGGGTCCGGCCGACGAGGCACCGATCGTGCTGCGCGGCCGCGCCCTCAAGGACGCGACCATCCTGCGGCTGCTCGCCGCCGAGCGCTTCGGGCGCGGCCTGCTGCTGCTCGCCCTCGCCTACGGGGTCTACTACTTCAAGGACGCCAAGACCTCGGTCAAGAGGACCTTCGACGAAGCGATCCCTGCTGCCAGGCCCCTCGCGGGCGTCTTCAACTACGACCTCGACGCGAGCCCGACCGTCGACCGGATCCGGCACGTCCTCGACAGCAGCCAGCACACCCTGACCCTCGTCACCCTGGGCCTGCTTGCCTACGGCCTGCTCCAGCTCGTCGAGGGCGTCGGCCTCTGGATGCTCAAGCGGTGGGGCGAGTACGTCGCCGTCGTCGGGACCTCGGCCTTCCTCCCGCTCGAGGTCTACGAGCTGACCGACAAGGTCTCCGTGCTCAAGGTCGGCGCCCTGCTCGTCAACCTGGTCGCCGTCGCCTACCTGGTCTGGAGCAAGCGCCTGTTCGGCGTCCGCGGCGGGCATGCAGCCTTCGAGGAGGAGCGGCAGGCCGAGTCCCTGCTCGAGGTCGAGACCGCCGCCCTCACCGTGGGCGGGAAGCACGCTGACGCCCGAGCAGCAGAGTCGACCGCAGCGGAGAACTGACACGCTCGTGACCAGCAGCCCACCCGCCACCCGGCTGCTTCTGCGTCCTCGGGCGAACCTTTCGCCGTTCGATGTCGTCCTTGGTCTGTGCTCGCGACCCGGGACGACCCCATGACGCAACCCGCCGACCAGGCGCGGCTCGTCTGGGACGCTCACTTCCGACCGCTCGCCGGCTACTGCGCCTCCGTCCTGGCCGATGCCGACCTCGGACGCGACGTCGCGTCCGAGGCGTTCGTCCGGCTCTGGGCGAGGTGGACGTCCGTCGACGACCCGCGCGGCTTCCTCTACGTCGTCGCGACCAACCTGTG
>JAODNF010000452.1 GCA_025464915.1 Frankiales bacterium
CGGCCACCGCGAGCGCTACGGCCACGGCGACGGCGACGGCCAGCCCGAGCGCCACGGCCAGCCCGAGCGCCACGGCCAGCCCGAGCGCCACGAGCACGGTCTCGAGCGTCGTCCTCAGCCCGTCGGGCGAGTCCGCACCGACGAGCGACCTGGCCGGCTGGAAGCTGGCGATGAGCGAGGACTTCACCAAGACCGCGCCGATCGGCTCGTTCATGAGCACCTACGCCAGCACGATCGACAGCTACAAGGACGGCTGGGTCGACACCGCCCGGGTGGGCACCTACATGCCGAGCAAGGTCGTCTCGGCGCACGACGGGATGATGGACTACTACCTGCACACCGAGAACGGCGTGCACATGGTCGCGGCCGAGATGCCGAAGCTCCCGAACGGGCAGTACGGCCAGACCTACGGCCGCTACTCGGTGCGGTTCAAGAACGACGAGGTCCCCGGCTACGCGAGCGCCTGGCTGCTCTGGCCGAACAGCGAGGTCTGGCCGAACGACGGCGAGATCGACTTCCCCGAGGCGAGCCTGTTCGGCGGCAAGACGATCAACGCCTTCTCGCACCACGCCAGCGCGTCCGGCGGCCAGGACTGGTTCGGCTCCTCGGTGGTCATGACCGGGGCGTGGCACACCGCCACCGTCGAGTGGGCGCCCGGCTCGGTCACCTTCTACCTCGACGGCACCAAGATGGGCACCTCGACCACGATGACGCCCACGACGGCGATGCACTGGGTGCTCCAGACCGAGACCTCCTACGGCACGGTCCCGGCCGACAGCACCTCCGGCCACGTCTACATCGACTGGGTCGCCCAGTGGAGCAAGGCGTAGTTGACCCAGTCTGAGTTCATGTAGCAGACTCAGGATCGTGACCGACCCGCTCGCTGCCGCGCTCGCCCTCGTGGGCGACCGCTGGACCTTCCTGGTCGTGCGCGAGCTCGGCCTCGGCGAGGACCGCTTCGAGGGGCTCCTGTCTCGTACAGGGGCCCCTCGCGCTGTGCTCACCGGGCGGCTCCGTGAGCTGCAGGAGCACGGGCTCGTGCAGACGCACGACTACCGCGAGCCGCGCAGCCGGACCCGGCAGCGGTACGTCCTCACCGATGCGGGCCGTGCCCTGAAGCCGGTCCTGGCGGCGCTGTCCGCCTGGGGCGAGGACCACGCGGCCCCGACGGCGCACCCCTACAGCGAGCGGCACCGCGGCTGCGGCGGCCGCGTCACGCTCCGGCTGGCCTGCGAGTGCGGCCAGCTCCCCGACGTACCCGACGTCCTGACGCAGATCGCAACGACCGCATGACACAGCGCAACGATCACATGAACCTGCCCGAGACCTCCACAGCCGCCTTCGAGGCGGACGTCCTGACCTCCGACAAGCCGGTCCTGGTCGACTTCACCGCCGACTGGTGCGGACCCTGCCGGATGGTCACGCCAGTGCTGAAGCAGATCGCCGAGGAGCGCCCGGACCTGAGGGTGCTGCAGGTCGACGCGGACGCCAACCCGGAGCTGACGCTGCGCTACCGCGTGATGGGCCTGCCCTCGATGGCGCTGTTCCGCGGCGGCGAGCTGCTCACGGTGCTGGTCGGTGCTCAGCCGAAGTCGCGGCTGCTCAGCTCGCTGGAAGCAGCACTCGCTCGTTGAGGCGCGCAAGCGCGACCCGCGTCGTCTCGTCCGCGGGGGTGTAGACGGTCATCCGGGTGCCGATGCGCTGGTCGAGCCACAGGTGGGTGAAGTCCAGGCACAGCAGGCCCACCGCCGGGTGCTCGAAGCGCTTGTGACCGCCCTCGGGTCCGAGCACCTCGTGCCGCTCCCAGAACCGCGCGAAGTCCGGTGACTCCTCGAGGAGCCGGGCGAGCAGGGCCCTCCACGCGGGCTCGCCGGTGTGCTCGGCCATGCTGGCGCGGAACTGCGCGACCAGCCGCGGGGCGGCGTCCTCCCAGTCCGGCATGCAGCGCCGCCAGGTCGGGTTCGTGAAGATCAGCAACAGGGTGTTGCGGTCCTCGGGCGCGACCTCAGCGAGCTCCGGCCAGACGCGCGAGTAGGTGTCGTTGAACGCCAGGATGTCCCGGCGCTTGTTGTGGACCACCGCAGGCGCCGGGTCGAGCTGCTCGAGGATGGCGCGGACGCCGGCAGTCACCGTCGGGCAGGTCTTCAGCGGGGCCGCGTCCGGCATGCCGGCGAGCGTCATCAGGTGGCTGTGCTCGTGGCGGTCGAGCTTCAGGGTCCGCGCGATGGCGTCCAGGACCTGCGTACTCACGTTGATGTCACGGCCCTGCTCGAGCCAGGTGTACCAGGTGACGCCGACCCCGGCGAGCTGCGCGACCTCCTCGCGGCGCAGCCCCGGCGTGCGCCGCCGGCCATAGGTGGCCAGGCCCACCGCCTCGGGCGTGATCCGCTCCCGGCGCGAGCGCAGGAAGCCCGCGAGCTCCTCGTGGTTCACCGTCATGCGTACCAGTCTGGCGCAGTTCTGCTCCCGTTACCAGGTGGCACTGGTACCAGGATGAAGGGACTCCTGGTACCAGGCTCACAGCGGTCGCAGAGTGCTCGTCATGAACCGACTGACCTCTGCGGGGCTCGTGACCCTGCTCTCCGCGGTCTTCCTCGCGATGACCGACTTCTTCGTCGTCAACGTCGCGCTCGCCGACATCGGGCGCGACCTGTCCGCCTCCTCCTCCGCCCTCGAGCTCGTCGTCGCCGGCTACGCCGTGGCCTACGCCCTCGGCCTCGTCATCGGGGGCCGGCTCGGCGACGCCCTCGGCCGGCGCCGCGTGTTCCTCGCCGGGATGGCGGCCTTCACCGTCTTCAGCGCGCTGTGCGGGCTGGCCTGGTCACCCGGCTCGCTCGTCGCCTTCCGGGTGCTGCAGGGACTGTCGTCGGCGGCGATGGTCCCCCAGGTCCTGGCGACCCTGCAGGCCACCACGT
>JAODNF010000162.1 GCA_025464915.1 Frankiales bacterium
GCGCCGTCGCCCGGCCAGTCGTAGCTGACGACCGTCCCGCTGTGGAGCGTCAGGGTCAGTCGCCGCAGCCCGGTCGACGGCCAGCGCCCCTTCGCCAGCGACGCCTCCCTGATGTCCTTGCGGCGCACCATCCGGTTGTCCTCGTGGCGCATGACCAGGACGTCGGGTGCGACGTCGTCGTCGAGCTTTTCCAGCAGCTGGGAGAGGTTGCCACCGGTCAGGGCCGCGAGCAGCCCCGTGTTCGCACGCACCAGGCAGTCGTCGTAGACGAACAGCTCGTTGCCGCCCTTGCCCGTCAGTTGCAGGGCTCCCAGCAGCTCGCTCATCCCGGCGTCCGTGCGGCGGTGTGCGCGCAGCGACCAGCGTCGTGGGGTGGGTTCATGCGTCCCGCAGGGAGCGGAGCAGCTCGATGTCGGTGCGGTGGCCCTGAGCGTCGCCGGGGGTCTCGACGACGACCGGGACGTTGCGGGTGGCGGGGTGGCGGAAGAGCTCGGCGAACGGGTCCTTGCCGATGCGGCCGGCACCGATCGACTCGTGCCGGTCGCGCAGCGAGCCGAGCGGGTCCTTGGAATCGTTGGCGTGGACGAGCTGCAGGCGACCGCGACCGACGGCCCGGACGAGCGCGTCGAGGGTCTTCTTCATGCCGCCCGGCGCGGCCAGGTCGTGGCCCGCGGCGAAGGCGTGGCAGGTGTCGAGGCAGACGCCGAGGCGCTCGTGGTCGTCGAGCTCGGCGAAGAAGGGCCCCAGGTCCTGGACCGTCGAGGCGAGGGCCTGGCCGCCGCCGGCGGTCGGCTCGATGAGCAGGTTGGGCCCGTCGCTGTCGAGCAGCGGCAGCAGGTGCTCGCGCAGCTGCAGCATCGCGTCGTCGCGGTGCGCGCTGGCGACGCACGAGCCGGCGTGGACGACGACGCCCCGGGCGCCGATCGCCTTGCCGCGGGCCAGCGAGTGCGCGACGGCGTCGACGGACTTCTTCAGGGTCGCCTCGGTGGGGGAGCCGAAGTTGACGAGGTAGGGGGCGTGCACGAAGACCGGCAGCCCGGCGTCCTCGCAGCTGCCGCGGAACTCCTCGTCCTTCGCGGGGTCACCCGCGGACAGCGCCCAGCCCCGCGGGTTGGACACGAAGACCTGCACCGCTGCGGCGCCGACCTCCTCGGCGTACGCGAGGCCCTTCAGCCACCCGCCCGCGACCGGGATGTGGGCGCCCACGGGAGAGGGCTTGCGGGGAGGCACCTGCAAGAGAGTGCCAGACGCGTCAGACGACGTAGATGGTGACCGTGCTGCCGCGCTTGGCCTTGGCGTGCGGCGAGGGGTCCGTGGCGTAGACGCGCGCGCCGCTGCTGAAGAACGCGTCCTGGCGCTTCACCGTGAAGCCTCTCGCCTCGAGAGCCGTCGTGGCGTCGGCGGGCGACTGCTCGCGCACGTCCGGCACCTCGACGACGTCCGGGCCCTTGGAGACGGTCAGGGTGACCGTCGAGCCCTTGGCGGCGGTGCCGCTGTTGGGGTCGTTCGAGATGACGACGCCCTGCTTGACGTCGTCGCTGAACTGCAGGACTACCGCGACCTTGAACCCGAGCGCCTTCAGGGCCCTGGTCGCCTGGTCCTGCTTCTTGCCCTGCTCGTCGGGGACGCCGACGGGCTCAGGCCCCTGGGACACGTAGATGGTCACGGTCGTGCCGGGGCGCAGTGCCTTGCCTGTCGGCGGGTTGGTCCTGGTGACCTTGCCCTTGGCGACCGTGGCGGAGTACTCCAGCGGCTGGGACGGCGCGACCTTCAGACCCTGGTCCTGCAGCAGCGACGCGGCCGTGCCCGGGTCCTTGCCGTGCAGGTCCGGGACCTTCCGCAGGTCGGGACCCTTGGAGTAGTAGACGGTGACCGTGCCGTTCTTCCTGACCCGCGCACCCGCCTTCGGCTTCTGGCCGAGCTCGGTCCCCGGGGTCTGCTCGCTGAACTGGTCGACCTCCTTGAACCCGAGACCGGCCTTCTTCAGCGCGGCCTGGGCCGCGGCGGGCTTGAGGCCGAAGACGCTCGGCGCGTGCGTGTAGCGGTAGCTGCCGAGGTAGTAGCCGCCGCCGAGGGCCAGCAGCGCGAGCACGACGAGGAGCACGATGCCCATGAGCCCGCGGCGGCTCTTGCGCGGACGCGCGACCGACGTCGTGGGCGTCTTGTCGACCACGCGCGGCACGACGAGGGCGCGCGTCGGCTGGGTCGTCGGCGCGAGCGGCGCCGCCACCGGAAGGGTGGCCCTGACGGCCTGCAGCTCGGTGAGGAAGACGCCCGCATCGGGCGGGCGCAGGGCCGGGTCCCGCCGGGTCGCACGGACGACGAGCGCGTCGAGCGCGGCCGGGACGCCGTCGACCACCGTCGAGGGTGGGGGCACGTCCTCGTTGACGTGCTTGTGGAGCACCGACGCCAGCGTCTCGCCCTGGTGCGGCGGCGCTCCGGTGAGCAGCTCCCAGAGCAGCACCCCCGCCGCGTACACGTCCGAGCGCTCGTCGGCGGTGCCCTTCTCGACCTGCTCGGGAGCGAGGTAGGCCACCGACCCCATGACGGACGTGGTCGTCTGCGTGATGGCTGTCGACGCGACCGCGCGGGCCAGCCCGAAGTCGGCGACCTTGATGCGGCCGTCGTCGCCCATGAGGACGTTCTCCGGTTTCACGTCGCGGTGCACGATGCCGGCAGCGTGGGCGCTGGCGAGCGCGCGCAGCACCGGCTCCATGACGGCGGCGGCGCGGCTGGGGGAGAGCGGCCCCGTGGTCAGCAGCAGCTGGCGCAGGTTCTGCCCGCGGACGTACTCCATGACCAGGTAGGCGATCCCGGTGTCCGGGTCGGTGCCGGTGTCGTGGACCGCGACGACCTCGGGGCCCGCGACCTTGGCGGCCGACTTGGCCTCGCGGGTGAAGCGCTCGACGAACGACGGGTCGTCGGCGAGGCCCTTGTGCATGACCTTCACGGCGACGATCCGGTCGAGCCGGGTGTCGATCGCCATGTAGACGGTGGCCATGCCGCCGCGCGCGATCACGCTGTCGAGGCGGTACCTGCCGTCGAGGAGCCGTCCGACCAGCGACGGGCCGGGGTCGCCCGGGTTCGGGCTGACGACAGTCTGGTCCATGACCACCATGAGTCTAGGTGGGGTCAGCTGAACTGACGGCGCAGCAGCGTGATGTTCTTGATGTACTGGCGCGTCTGCGGCAGGTAGCCGATCCGGCCGACCGACCCGAGCCCCTGGTAGTACCCGGCGAGGGCCTTGTCGACGCTGCGCGTCGCGCGGAGCAGGTCGGCGATGAGCGTCACACCGGCCTCGACGTTGTCGTTCACGTTCAGCAGGTCGTAGCTGCGACCGTGCATGCGACCGAGCGAGCGGCCCGTGCTCGGGAGCACCTGCATCACGCCGATCGCGTCGACCGGCGACACGACGCGCTGCTGGAACCCGCTCTCCTGGTACGACAGGGCAAGGGCCAGGGAGGCGGGTACGCCGTGCCGGCGCGCGCTCGCCCGGATCAGGCCGCGCACGTGGCTGCGCGACGGCATGGTCCGGGAGCGCAGCACGGCCCGGTGGTGCGCCGCCGAGCCGGTCACTGCCCCGCTCGCGCGGGTCACGGGGGAGGCGGTCGTCACGCCGTACACGACCTTCTGCCCGATCACGATCGTGCTGGTCCGCAGCCCGTTGCGGGCCTTGAGCCACGCGACGCTGTGCCCGAGCCGGCGGCCGAGCCGGGTGAGGTTGTCGCCCGCGCGCACCACGTAGACCCGGTTGACCGTGCGCTCGCGGGTCGCGGTCACGTTCTGACCGGGGATCCGCAGCAGCTCGCCGGCGTAGATCGTCGTGCTCCTGAGGTGGTTGAGCCTCAGCAGGGCGGACACCGTCGTGTGGTGCTTCCTGGCCAGCCCGCTCAGGGTGTCACCGCTGTGGATGCGGATGATCGAGGGGGCGCCGGCCGTGAGGACGGCAGCGAGAAGCACGAGCAGTCCGAGGTTCCGGGCGCTCCTTGGCATGGCACAGCCTTTGTTCAGTTTCCCCGTGCCGTGCACAGTAGGGCCAGTGGGACTGCTGTGACAACTGTGACCAGTGGGATGTAGCGGGCGCGTCGTAGGCTGGGGGCTTCAGACCGGGGAGCTCGCGAGTGAGCTGAGAGGGCGGTTCGCGCCGCCGACCCGTACCACCCGATCCGGGTCATGCCGGCGTGGGGAGACTGCTCGTGAACAGCACAGCGGACAGCATCGAGATCGCCGGCCGGGCCTACGGCAGCCGGTTGCTCGTCGGCACCGGCAAGTTCCGGTCGCACCAGGTCATGCGCGACGCCCTCGTGGCGTCCGGCGCGGACATCGTCACCGTGGCACTGCGGCGGGTCGACCTGACCAACCCTGCGGAGGACATCCTGAGCTTCGTCCCGCCGGGGATGACGCTGCTGCCGAACACCTCCGGCGCCGTCGACGCCGACGAGGCGGTCCGGCTGGCCCGGCTGGGACGGGCCGCGACCGGCGCCGACCTGGTGAAGCTCGAGGTCACCCCCGACCCCCGCACGCTCGCGCCGGACCCGATCCACACCCTGCGCGCCGCCGAGCGGCTGGTCGCCGAGGGGTTCACCGTGCTGCCGTACTGCTCGGCCGACCCGGTGCTGTGCCGGCACCTCGAGGAGGCGGGCTGCGCGACCGTCATGCCGCTCGGGGCATGGATCGGCTCCAACCGTGGGCTGCGGACCCGCGACGCCATCGAGGTGATCGTCAGCCAGGCCGGCGTGCCCGTCGTCGTCGACGCCGGGCTCGGCGTGCCCTCGGACGCGGCCGAGGCGATGGAGATCGGTGCGGCTGCCGTGCTGGTCAACACGGCCATCGCCGTGGCCTCGGACCCGGTCGCCATGGCCCGGGCCTTCGCGCTGGCGACCGAGGCGGGACGGCTCGGGTTCCTCGCCGGACCCGGCGCGGTGCTCGACGTCGCCGAGGCGTCCTCCCCGCTGACCGGCTTCCTGGCGTGAGCGCCGCACCCGGCCTGTTCGCCCAGCACCTCGCGTCGGGATCGCGGCTGGCCTCCGGGATCGACGCCCTGCTGGAGCCGGGCGTCGACCTCGAGGCGCTGGCGGTGCGCGCCCGGGAGGTGACGCTGCAGCGGTTCGGCCGGGCGGTGCGGCTGTTCGCGCCCCTCTACGTCTCCAACGCCTGCCTGTCCTCCTGCACCTACTGCGGCTTCTCGAAGGGCCTGGACGTGGCCCGCCGGACGCTGACCGTCGACCAGGTCGTCGAGGAGGCCTCGGCGCTCGTCGACAAGGGGTTCCGGCACCTGCTGCTCGTCAGCGGCGAGCACCGGATCGAGGTGTCCGCCGACTACCTGGTGTCGTGCGTGGAGGCGCTGCGCGGCCTCGTGCCCTCGATCGCGATCGAGACCCAGACCTGGTCCGACGACACCTACACGCGGCTGGTCGACGCCGGGCTCGAGGGCGTCGTGCACTACCAGGAGACCTACGACCGGACGCGGTACGCCGAGACGCACGTCGCCGGCTGGAAGCGGGACTACGACCGCCGCCTCGCGTCGACGGAGCGGGCGGCGGAGGCCGGCGTGCGGCGGCTCGGGGTCGGTGCGCTGCTCGGCCTGTCCGCGGACTGGCGCGCCGACGTCGCGACGGTCGCGGAGCACGCGGTCTGGTTGCAGCGGCACTACTGGCGCACCGAGGTGACCGTCTCGCTGCCGCGGATCAAGCCCTCCGCCTCGGGCTTCCAGCCGCTCGTGCCGGTCTCCGACGCGGAGTACGTGCAGGCCCTTTCCGCGCTGCGCGTCGTGGCTCCCGAGGCCGGCATCGTGCTGTCGACCCGCGAGCCCGCGGTGCTGCGCGACGGTCTGGTGCGGATCGCCGTGACCCACATGAGCGCCGGCTCCTCGACCGAGCCGGGCGGCTACCTGCACCCGGGCGAGGCCCAGGAGCAGTTCGCCGTGTCGGACGAGCGGAGCCCTGCCGAGGTGGCCACGATGCTGAAGGCAGCCGGCTACGACCCCGTCTGGAAGGACTCCTTCGCCCTCAAGTAACCCCCGCGGATCAGGGGAGGTGGGCCTGCAGGTAGGCCTTGACGGCGACCTTGGCCTCGTTCACGAGGGCGGCATCACCGTGCTTGGAGCGGCGGAACGCCAGCGCGAGCAGCGCGTCGCCGACCTCGACGGCGTTGCGCAGCACGTCCACCGTCACGTCGACGTCCACGAGCTGCGACAGCGCCCTGGCCACGACGAAGTTGTTGTCGTCCTGGGGGTCGAGCATGTGCTGCTGCCCCATCGGGCCGCCGAACGACAGGACGAGGAACCCGGGCTCGGTGCGGGAGAAGGCGACGTAGGTGTCGATGACCGCGTCGACGACCTGCTCCCAGGTCTCGCCGCGGATCTCGGCGAAGTGGTGGGAGAACCGCTCGAACGATCGGCGGGCGAGCGCCTCGGAGACCGCGTGCTTGTCGGGGAAGAACTGGTAGAGCGATCCCACGGACACGCCGGCGCGCGCGGCGATGGCGCTGGTGGACAGCCCGTCGGGGCCGAGCTCGTCCAGCAGCTCGGCCGCGGCGTCGAGCATCTTCTCCACGCGCAGGGCACTGCGACGCTGCACCGGCTCTCGCCGGGGCGTCCGCAACGGTGTCGACACCTGTGCTCCCTTGACCGGTCCGCTCAGAACGTGAACGATCCTCACATCACGACACCGATATGTCTAGGAGCACCCAGACCTTGCTGAGCCCCCGCGATCGACTGCTGGCTGCGCTGTTCGCGTTCCAGCTGGCCGTCGCCGCCGTCCTGGGCGGCTACCTGGTGAAGGGTCTGCGCAAGGACAACGACAAGACTCCCACGATCACGCAGGTCCAGGGCAACGGGGGCGGCGGCGCCGTCGTGACCAGCCCCACGCCCGGGACGACGGCCGCTGCCGGCACGTCGGCCAAGCCGGGCAGCCAGGGCACGACGGTGGTCACGACCAGCGGGCCGCAGTCCGGTCCGACGGTCCCGCCCGCCAAGGCGGACAACCAGAAGCTGGCGGCGGGAGCGCCCATCAAGGTCGGCGCTGTCGTGAGCCAGACGGGTGCCATCAACTTCGCCAGCAGCGCGCAGGCGACCAAGGCCTACTTCGACATGGTCAACCGCGCGGGCGGCGTCAACGGCCACAAGATCGTGCTGGACCTGCGCGACGACCAGCTCGACCAGCCTCGAGGCAGCGCCCAGGCGCAGGCCATGGTCGCGAACGGGGTCTTCGCCTTCACCGGCTGGAACGCCCCCAACACCGAGAACGGCATCGTCCCGTTCCTGGAGCGGAACAAGATCCCCCTCATCGGCGGGTACGGCGAGCGCGCCGAGTACCACTCCTCGTACTCCTACATCTTCAGCGCGAGCTACGGCCACTACGGCTTCCAGATGGGCTCCTACCTGGCCGAGCAGGGCGTGAAGAAGCCGGGCCTGGTCTACATCAGCAACAACGAGACGACCGCCGACGCCAACCTCGTGAAGGCGTTCAAGGCCGGGTTCAAGAGCAAGGGCGTGACGCTCTCCGACAGCGACATCGTCGCCGAGGACGTGACGCACTCGTCCTACGACGACCTCGTCACCCAGTTCCGCCTCGACGGCGTCGACGGCTTCGCGAGCCTGCTCGACCAGACCGCCTACAACCGGCTCCTGCAGGCCCAGGCCCGGCAGTCGTACTTCCCCAAGCACGCCGCCGACTCGCTGTTCGTCGACCCGTCCGTGCAGCAGTCGAGCAAGACCGACGGCGTCTTCGTCGCCACCGACTACGAGTTCATCGACGGCGGCAACGCCGAGGTGCAGAAGTACGTCAGCACGGTGAAGGCGGCCTACGGCAGCCGGGCCCAGATCAACTACTTCGGCGAGCAGGGCTGGGTCGACGCCGCCGTGTTCGTCGCGGCCGTGAAGGCCATGGGCACGAGCATCACGCGGGCCAACCTGCTGAAGGTCATGGACTCCCTCGAGGGCAAGGGCGGGTTCGGCTTCACCAGCGACCTGCAGTTCTCGCCGGGCAACCGCGACATCAACCACTGCATCAAGTTCGGCAAGGTGACGAGCGGCAAGGTCACCCGTGTGACGGACTGGCGCTGCGACGGGCAGCCGTTCTGATGCTGTCGCGCAAGCTCACCGTCTCCTACGGCGCAGGCGCCATCGGCAACGGCGTCTTCGTCACCGTGCCGGGGCTGCTCCTGCTGTTCTACATGACCAACATCCTCGGCATCGGTGCCGGTCTCGCGTCCGCCGCGCTGTTCGTGCCCAAGCTCTGGGACGCCTTCGCCAACCCGCTGATGGGCGGCATCTCGGATCGCAGCACCAGCCGCTACGGCAAGCGCCGGCCGTTCATGCTCGTCGGCGGCATCGGCACCTCCCTCGGCTTCGTGCTGCTGTTCACCGCGCCCAAGATGAGCTCCGAGGTCGCCACCGCGCTCTACGTCACGACCGTCTTCACCATCGCCATGACCTTCTACGCCGTCTTCTGCGTGCCGTGGTCGGCGATGCCGCCGGAGATGACCGACGACTACCACGAGCGGACCCGGCTGACCTCGGTCCGGATGGTGCTGCTCACGGTCGGGATCCTCGTCGGCGGTGCCCTCGCACCGACCATCGCCGGCCAGCAGGACGACGGCAGCGGCGGGACCCGCAGCGGCTACGCGCTCATGTCCGTCGTCGTCGCCGTGATCCTCGGCGCGGCGTTCCTCACCGCCTGGTGGGGCACGCGGGAGGCCCGCTCCACGGCACCGCTCGAGGGCCCGCGTCCGACCCTGCGCCAGCAGTACGACACGGTGCGCGCGAACAAGCCGTTCGTGACCCTCTTCCTCGGCTACAACCTGCAGGCGATGGCGACGGCGGCGATGCTCACCGGCGCGCAGTACGTCGCGGTCTACGTCCTCGGCGACTCCAAGAAGTCCACGCTGCTGTTCGTCTTCCTGGTCGCCCCCTGCGCGGTCATGGTGCCGCTGTGGCGGCGCTTCTCGGCGACCCGCGGCAAGCTTCTGGGGTACGTCCTGGCCACCGCGATCTTCGGAGTGGCCGCCACCTCGCTGGTGTTCGCGCGGCAGGAGCCCGAGGGCCTCATCTACGTCCAGATGGTCCTGCTCGGCGTCGGGTACGCGGGCGGCCAGCTGTTCCCCTACGCGATCCTGCCCGACCTCATCACCGAGGACGGCTCGGAGGAGGCGGCTGCGCGCGCCGGCATCTTCACGGGCGTCTGGCAGGGCGGCGAGACGATCGCGTTCGCTGTCGGTCCAGCGCTGTACGGCCTGATCCTGGCGGTGAGCGGCTATGCCTCGAGCACGCCCGGTCACTTCAAGGCGCACCAGTCGGACGGCGCGACCCTCGGACTGGTCCTCGGCTTCTCCTTGCTGCCCGGTTTCCTCACCCTGGTCAGCCTGCCGTTCCTGAACCGCTACAAGGCGATCGACGACGAGCTCAGCAACAAGGTGCTGGTATGACGCTTCCCCCCAGCGGCCTGCCCCGCGACGAGGTGCTGGCGAAGCTCCAGGAGCTGCGCGCCGGCGACCTGGCGGCCCGCGGTGGCCGCACCTTCGCCTACGTCTACGACCCCGCGCGCCCCGACATCGACGAGCTGGGTCATGAGGTCTACGCGTCCTACCTCGACGTCAACGGGCTGGACCCGACGGTCTTCCCGTCGCTGCTCGCGATGGAGAACGACGTCGTCGACATCGCCCGCCGGCACCTCGGGAGCACGACCGCCGTCGGCTCGTTCACCAGCGGCGGCACCGAGTCGATCATCCTGGCCGTCAAGGCCGCCAGGGACCTCGCCGGCATCGAGGAGCCGCAGGTCGTGCTGCCGGTCACGGCGCACGCCGCGTTCCAGAAGGCCTGCCACTACCTCGGTCTCGAGGCCGTCCTGGTCGACGTCGACCCGACGACCTTCCGCGCCGTCCCGTCGGCGGTTGAGGCCGCCATCACCGACCGCACGGTCCTGCTGGTCGCGAGCGCCGCGTCGTACGCGCACGGGGTGGTCGACCCGGTCGAGGAGATCGCCGCGCTCGGGCTCGCCCGCGGCATCCCGGTCCACGTCGACGGCTGCATCGGCGGCTGGCTGCTGCCCTACTTCCGGCGGCTCGGCATCGACGTACCCGCCTTCGACCTGTCCGTGCCGGGAGTCACGTCGATCAGTGTCGACCTGCACAAGTACGCCTACGCGCCGAAGGGCGCGTCGGTCGTGCTCTATGCCGACCCCGCGATGCGTCGCAAGCAGTACTACGCGACAGCCGACTGGACCGGCTACACGATGATCAACGCGACGGTGCAGAGCACCAAGAGCGGTGGCCCGCTGGCCGCGGCCTGGGCCGTGCTGCAGGCGGTCGGCGACGACGGCTACCTCGAGCTCGCGGACAAGACGCTGAGGGCGACGCGCCGCCTCGTCGAGGGGGTCGGCAAGGTCGAGGGCCTGCGCGTGCTGGGGGAGCCGGAGATGGCCCTGGTCGCCGTCGCGAGCGACGAGGTCGACGTCTTCGTCCTCTGCGACGAGATGAACGCCCGCGGCTGGTACGTCCAGCCGCAGCTCGGGTACCGCGGCCTGCCCGCCTCCATGCACCTGACGCTGACCGCCTCGAGCGACGCCGTGGTCGACGACCTGCTGGTCGACCTCGCGGTGTGCGTCGAGGCGAGCCGTGGCGTGGTCGCAGGCGACGAGGGGCTGCTCGCCGCGGTGAAGGACCTCAACCCGGACGAGCTCGGCGACGACGTCCTCGCCACGCTGCTGCCGCTCGCCGGCATCGAGCCGGGCGACGGCCTGCCCGACCGGATGGCCGCGATCAACACCCTGCTCGAGGCCATGCCGATGCGGCTGCGCGAGCGGCTGCTGACGGAGTTCCTCGGCCTGCTCTTCACGCCGGGCAACGATGCTGGGTAGCCGCGACCGCCTGCTCGCTGCCCTGTTCGCGGTGCAGCTGCTGGCGCTGCTCGTGTTCGGCCTCGTGCTGGTCAACGGCACCCACTTCACGAGCACGTCGACGTCCAAGACCGTCTACGTCGGGGGCGCAGGAGCACCGGTTGCCAGCGGCGTGCCGACAGCCGGTCAGACCTCGCAGGCCGGTACCGCCGGGAAGGCGGGGACGACCACGACGACCGTGGTGGGCGGTTCGGGCGGTGCGCCGGTCCAGGCCGACAACAGCGGCTCCGGCACGGTCAAGCAGGGCGCTCCCATCAAGGTCGGCGCGATCGTCAGCCAGACCGGCGCCATCAACTTCGCTGCCAGCGCGCAGGGCACCAAGGCGTACGTCGACATGGTCAACAGCCAGGGCGGCGTGAACGGGCACAAGATCGTGCTGGACCTGCGCGACGACCAGCTCGACGCGACCCGCGGTCGCTCGCAGGCGCAGCAGCTGGTGGCGAACGGGGTCTTCGCGTTCATGGGCTGGCAGGCGCCGCAGACCGAGGGCACCATCGTCCCGTTCCTGACGCAGAACAAGATCCCGCTCGTCGGCAGCTACGGCGTCGGCGCCGAGTACCACTCGCCCTGGGCGTACTCGTTCCAGTCGCACCACTACGGCTACGAGATGGGCCGCTTCCTCGGCCTCGAGAAGAAGGTCACGCACCCGGGCGTCATCTTCATCAGCAACAGCTCGTCGGCGGTGAACGACGCGCAGGTGCGCGCCTTCACCGCCGGTGTCGCGTCCGCGGGCAAGTCGCTGGCGAGCGGTGACATCCGGCAGGTCGACGTCACGCAGGCGTCCTACGACGACGTGGTCACCCAGATGCGCCTCAACGGCGTTGACGGCCTCGCGACGCTCGTCGACCAGACCGCCTACAACCGGCTGCAGCAGTCCTTCGACCGGCAGGGCTACCACCCGGTCCACGTCGCGGACCCGCTGTTCACGGACCCGACGGTCGCGCAGTCCTCGAGCACCGACGGGACCCTGGTGGCGAGCGACTTCGCCACCCTCGACTCCGGCAACGCCGACGTGCAGCAGTACGTCAGCCGGGTCAGGGCGCAGTTCGGCGCGAAGGCGCAGATCAGCTACATCGGCCAGGGCGGCTGGCTCAGCGCCAAGGTCTTCGTCGAGGCACTCCGACGGATGGGGGACACCATCACCCGCGCCAACCTGCTGAAGGTGATGAACAGCCTGCCGAAGGACGTCGGCGGCGGCTTCACGCCACAGGGCCTGCACTTCGGCAGCACCCAGGAGCACGACCCCAACCAG